>VKHO01000023.1 GCA_011125455.1 Chlamydiales bacterium STE3
AAAAGCTGGCTGGGATGAAAGTTATTTAACAGAGGTTATTATGAAATTTTTTATCAAATCTTTCTAATTAAAATCCCCTGTCAAATGCAGTTTACTCAACTGCATGAGGAGTTACCTAATTTACACATTTTTAAAAAAATAAGGAGAGTTATGAATAGTGTATCAACTTCTAACGAAATGTTAGTACCTGTCCCATCATTACAAAAATTATGTATACAAAGGATTGCTCCCCTTTGGGTGAACAAAATCGACATAGATGAAGATGGGGTTCCTTCTATTCATCAATCCTATAATGGGAAGAAATCAAAAATATTTGGCAAATTTGGAGGTTTTATCAATGGCAAGCCGGTACAAACAATTCATTACCCGACACATCTAATAGATGAAATCGAGAAAGAAGCAAAAAAACTTAAATACAATAATAAATGTTTTATTAGTTTTAGAATCCATGAGAATATAAGCATAGACCCTAATGGCGTTCTGACACCAGTAGAGGTTACCGAAACAGTTGCTAAAGTAAAAGAAATTGCAGCAGATTACTTAAGAGCAAGAGGATCGATAAAAGGTGAGGTATACATCTGGTTGTCTCGTTCATTTACCCCACTTCTTGAGGATCAGAAGCTTAGTGAGCACTTTGAACCTGGAGACCATCCCACCCTTACAGTTCGCCCATGGAGCCATCCTTTCCGATTAACTGATAAACGTTATTGATGGGATTTGAAGCCTAACAGAACGAAAATATATGCTACAGCTTTTGGCAACATGATTATCAATTTACTTTAAAAAAGTTATTTGATTTGTAACCTCTACTCAAGAAAGTAAAACAGATAACTTTTGAAAGATTAGCAAACGCTAAACAAGGACCTTAACAGATAGAGACCGCTATATTGAAAGAAGGAATACCCATCCCACCTATCGGGAAAATCATTTAATCAAAGTGAGGAGGAATTTTCTGAACTAAATAACATTAAACTGTTAACAATTATCTAGGATGCTTATTACACAAGAAAAACTTGTGAAGAAGTTATTTCTTTTAATTTCCAGGCACACCCTTATTGAATAATTTTTCGAAAATTTGAAACTGCTTCTCGGTTCTTCACCGCTAAAAAATTTTGTTTTACACAAGCAATGGCTAAATTATTAGGGATTTGCTGATTCGATGAACAAAAAAAAGCAATAGAACGTCTTCAAAATAAGCTTAAGGCATTTCGTGAAAAGGCCTATGTTTTTTCAAAAGAAAATATTCAAAGAAAGCGAATAGCTAGGTAAATTTTTTAAAGATTTTTTTAGTGAGATTTTTACTCTTGTTGCCCAACCTTTATTGTCTTGTAAAAAATTTTATTCGCTAACTATACTCCTTAGCAATTAAATAAGGTACGGGAGAGCGTATGATTCGTTATTTTATATCAATACTTTTTTTTCTCACTGCTTCTCTATATGCATATGAAGACTACTCTAAGCTAGCACAGCTCTATGCACAAAATCAAGCTGCTGGGACGGACTATTTGGCCTTTCGGGATATCCCAATGCTAGTAAATAGCCATTTGCCTATAAGAAAAAACCTTTCCATTTTAGACTATGGATGTGGTGCTGGCCTGTCTACTCGATTCATCAAGGAGTTGTTCCCTGAAGATTCTAAAGTTGTAGGAGTGGACATCAGCAGCGATATGCTCCAGCAAGCAATGCTAGCCGATCCCCAAGGAACTTATCTTAAGATGGAACAAGACATTCCTTATTCTAACTCCTTTTTCGATCTCGTATACTGTAATTTTGTCCTTTTCGAGCTGCCTAGCAAAGAAGAAATTATCAAAATGTTAACAGAAATCCGACGCACGATGAAGGATGGCACATGTCTCATTGCTACTACGGCAACCCCAGAGATGTACAACAGAAATAACCACTGGGTTAGTCTCGATGCCAATTTTTCCGAAAATGATCATCTCCAAAGTGGTAGTCATGCAAAAGTGAGCCTTATTCTTCCTGAAGGGGTGATCACATTTAACGACTACTATTGGACTGAAAAAGACTACCGTGAATGTTTTGCAGCGGCAGGACTCAATCTTATTTCTGCTAATTACCCACTCGGATTAGAGAATGAATCTTTGGATTGGAAATGGCAGGATGAAACGAAGGTTGCTCCTTACGTTATCTTTGTTTTGAAAAAATAAGTGGATACCACTAAAAAAATAAAACAACCTTTTTCAGCGTAATCTGGAAAAGGTTGTTTGAAAGGATAGGACTGGGTGGTGGAGATCCTAGCGGACATTGCCTTTACAAAATAGCTAGCTGCCAAGAGGCTTTAAAACCAGTAACAATGGTGTTAATCTCCCGCATCGCAAGAAACGCTAACTTATTTCAAGTCTAATGCTTCGTTAATATTCTTGAGGATAATCCAAACCTGATACTGTGATTCTTTATAGATAATCACAAGCAAGTACTATGCTTTCCGAAGGGTACCCATTCGGCCAAACACTATTTTCCACATCCCATCCTGCTTCATAAGCCAATAAATATAGTCGAAATCAAGGATCAATTTCTCTTCGGCAGTATAAAGCTTGTAGGCAACAGTACAAGTTGCTCCGTTCCATATAGTCTATAAATGTTCTTCTTCAATTACCTGACACAGAACTCTACCAACCTGCAGTTGTTGAAGAGTATCCAGGAAAGTTTTCTCATAATAAGTTAGGTTTTCCAAACTGTTGAAAACGTGGATTCCTCCAAGATCATGAATTAAACAAGGTAAATTAAAAAAACGACCAGATCATTTACATCAAATGTCAGATAAGCTTGCGCATAGCGCATGAAAAAGAATCAAGTGACTTCTCTGAATCTACAATTGTCATTTTACCTCACCCGTTTAACTTAATCTTCAATTCAGCCCCATGGCAGTACCTAAAGCCACAAGAAATTTCCTATTCTTAAAATAGCTTGCAAAGGCTTACACGGCCAACATAAGCTTATTCACCCCCCCCTCTTACCTTGTTTTTTTTCTGCCATTTATTCTTTTAAGTTAAGGATGCCTACAACTTGAGAATATTTACTGCCATTGTGTGGAAGCAAGGTGATTGCAATGCATTTTTAATCCAAAAAATATTTAGAAGTTTTATTGACGAAATAATAGTATATCTTTTGCCTCTTCATCTAACATCTGAAACAACCTAATTGCCATATAATGCATTCATTAATCTAGCAGCTGGGGTGTAAGGGAAATTAAGTCTAAAGTCATTTTAGCAGAATCTAATAAGGAAAACCATGACCTCTATAACTTCAAATCAGCAATTAGGAAAAAGGCCATCTACGGCAGATTATGCAGTGGACTTTTATAATCAAAATGGAGAAGTAATTGCAACGGTTTGTCAAACAGATAGAAAAATTGGGGCATGTGTTTTAAAAGGGCCTTTCTCAACTCCATTAGCTTATAACACTCTCTCCTCATTTAATCGTTCAAAAATTGACCAAATAATGCATAAAGCTGAGTCAGTGTCTTCCAAACGTCAAAAACTTGAACAATCAGCAACACAAGCCGCTTTTAATTCTTTAAGCCAAGACTCTGATCAGGAAGATTTAGAATATGAAAAAAGCTCTTTCGTTTTTCAGAGGAATACAAAAGTTCCAGTAACATGCATGACAATCCCTTGTCTTGATGGCAATATCAAAGGAAGTACTCTAATTGAAATTACTCATAGTATCATCCAGAACCGTTATGGTGATGTGCTTGATTGTGCTTGTGAGTATGACAAAGATCGGGGTGGAGCAGCAATTGATCCACCGGTGGTGAAAAATCAGATTCTCTCTATTAATGAGCCATGTGAATGGTTCCTTTCTCTAGGAGGGTGGAAAGGGATGATGCCAAGTGAAGAAGTTCAAGAATATTTTTTTAACCAATTTAAATTCCCTGCAAATCGTACAGCAAGGTTTGCTGGAGTGGATATTTACCAAAATGGTAAAGTCTTTGATCTCGTCAATCATCGCATACACTTACCTATAAATTTTTCTATTGCTCACTTTGATGTGACAGGATATTGGCAAAAACAAGGTGAGAAGTGGGTAAAAATTCCTTCGGGAAAAACGGATTTATCCTATTCCCAAATCATTAATGCTCTCAACTTTATCAAGGAGCATTTTCATTTGGAAGATCATCACATTGCTTCTTTGCAGCTAAGTCTATTAAGTCGCCAACTGCCTTTCCCTAAAGCGTTCACAGAACAGGTCAATGAAAAGAATCAGGAAGAAACCATTCAATTTCTAGACTATTTAAATGGCTTAATGTTTGGTGTCGAAGCTTCCGGATTAAATACAGCCTTAGCCACTAGTCTCATGACACTTGACTTAATTAAGGACCAAAAGCTTGATTATAAAATGGCTTTTAATGCAAATGCTGATGGGGGCATTTACCCTTATGCATGTTATGGAAATAATAGAGGAACTTATGCTGCGCGCGAAGAGATTTTATTGCATAAAAAACAGTATTTCTCATCGTTTAGCATGAAAACTTTTCGAAAAGACTTAAATTTGTCCCCTGTGGCAGTGAAAGAAGCAGTTTTAATTAAACGATGGCTAGACTCTAATATAGCCCTCTCAAAGGAATCAGAGCGATCTTTACAGGTAGCTACTATAAAGCTTGCAATTTGCGATCTTGTGGATTTTTATTTTTCACCTTGGCTTGCTAAAAGCTATTCTGTTGAAAAATTTAATCTTTGCCCAGAATTTGATTAAATGATTTCTTTTACAAGAATTTCACTATTTAATGATTAAGGGATTAGAATAGTAAAGAAGATTTAATAAAGGCCACTTCATTTTAATTTGGAATAACGTCTTCTAAAATTGAACGAGCGGTGCGCTCCCCTGACTCACAAGCTGCTTCCAAAGTCCCCTGATTATCCATCAAAATTGAGCTGTGCTCTCCTGCAAAGTAAAGCTTATTGTCTATAGGGGCAAAAAGTTTTTTAAAAACTTGCCCCTTTGCTTTTTTTAACTCTGTCAGCAAATTTTCTTGACCAGGAGAAACATAAGCATAAGATCCTCTAGCATAGGGATCGTTTATCCAACTATAGCCCACAGGACCATCATAGCATGCAAAGGATCTATCCTCTGCAAGTAATGGCGCTCTTAAAAGAGGACAAGTTTCATCAAACCCCTTTTCCATCATAGCTCGGCCCTGAATATAGGTTTCTAAAATAGTCTCAGAGGAAAAACAACCCGTTTCCCCTGTACAGTTCAATGTTAAAGTGCAGCTAGCAGTATCAAAGAAACTCATCATCTGATCATTCACCAATCCAATTTTTTTAGAGGGAGCCTTAGGAAAAGGAATCAAAATCTTAGCATTTGTGCCATAGTGCACGCTTTTTATAGCCTCAAGTCTTTCTCTCCCAATGACTGCTTCTTCAAATTGAATATCGCCATAGACAGAACATGGAATAGCCAAAACTAGTATGTCTGCTTTTACCGTTCGGCCATCGCGAAACTTTAACACATAGGGACCATCACTGCTTATTGAAACCTTTGTTAGAGGCATATTCAAGTGCAGCCTAGAGCCCAGCAGTTCAGCCATTTTCTCAGGAAGTAAGGCATTCCCCCCTTCAATACTCAAACGACTTAGCGTCTCGTGTTCTTCATGTTCTTGGTCCGCTGTGCTGGCAGACAGAAGTAAATGAAGAAGAGTATCTATATATTGAATCGATAACTTCTCAATGCTGGCTCCCTCATAAGCCGCTAATTTAACAGCTATAGCTTTGTAGAGAGGGCTGTTCTTCTCGCAAATTTTCTCTAAGACTCCTTCCATATTGCGGCATTGTTGCCTCAATAAATCGAGCTGTTCTCTAAGTTTTTTTTCATCAAATGGCTTCTCCCTTAGTAACTGCCTAATCGAAGTAAATATTTTGCCATCAAAATAGGCAAGATTTAAGTTAACTTTTCTCTCTTTTAACTCAACACCCACTTCTTCAATTAAATGGCGAATATTTTCTGATGCTTTACCAGCAATAATATTTTGCCCTCCCAGCTCAACGCTATTACCACCTAAATTGACTGTAAGAATTCTTCCGCCCACGCGGCCACGCGCTTCGTATAACTCTACCTCCACCCCTTGTTGCTGCAAGCGATAGGCTGTAGTCAATCCTGCAAGTCCAGCCCCCACAATAACAACTTTCTTAGGATTTTTTTCTGCGAAAATTGGATTAACTGAACATAAAATAGCCATTGAAAAAAACGCCTTCAAAAATAACATTAGATTACCATTTGTGAGAAAAATACATTTCTTGTACCAACCATTGCCTTTTTATTAAAAGTTATTTTAAGTGATAAATTTTGATGATAGTGATCTGCGCCTTCTTCTCATATTTCTCCTTTGTTTTTAATTCTCCATTGTCTATGTATTACACATACAATTTATTTTTTGACCCACAGGAGGATTTATGTCTGCACCAATAACATCTCAGAAATTTTCTGATACTTACAAAGAAGCTGAAAAATTAATTAATTTTTTGAGTAATTTTAGAACCAATAAAAATGCGAAATATTCAACCAAATTAAACACCGTGCACAATCTCTTTGGAGACACGTGGGATAATAGAAAAGTTAAAAGTGGCCACATGAAGTTGGAGCACTCAATCACTAGGGTTGTAATAGAATACAGCGCGCATGAAAACCCCGTTGATCCGGGTGCTGTAACCACGATTGCCGAGCAAATTCAAACACATTTAAACATTTTCTTTAATCAGTTTTTAGACTGTTCCCCAAGATCCAGAAATAGCATATCATTACCTAATTTTGAGAAAATTGCTCGGAAAGCAAGGTAATTTTTTTTGCCCTTTTTTATGCATTAAATAAAAGGGCCTTCTTAAATCTTTACTCACACTTCAAATTTTTCAGATCATTAGTTTATTTTTTAACTAAATAATAAAACTTATTTTAATTTTTATTAATTAATGTTAACTATCTGCTTATAAACTGATCGAGGGAAAGCATGGATTCCATCTGTTCCAAAGAGGTAAGTGATAAAGCATTGGATTTATTTGTTCGTTGGGGATCTTCAAGTTCGGAGGCGATGTTAGACTATCCCTGTCACTACTTTCAAATTCCCGATTGTGAGGGCATTATTGCTTACCGCGTTGAAGCTCAGACGGCGATTGTTTTCGGAAATCCTATCTGTGCGGAGGAAAATCTCATCACCCTAGTTGATGCTTTTCACCAGTATTGTACAGCGTCCGCTTTAGATGTAATTTACATGATTGTCGATAAAGACTTTGCTCATTTAGCAAGCAAAAAGTACTGCAAGGTGGCTATCGGCGTCTGCGAGGAACTTATCTTCGATCCTACCACCTTTAAAATGAGTAAACGCTTAAACTACAGGCTCAATCAATCTTTAAAAAGTGGCCTAGTCGTTCATGAATACCATCCATTGGATCAGGACATTGAAAATAAAATCCTAGAAGTTGGCCAGCAATGGCGCCAGGCTAGAAAGGGATTTCAATTACACCTAGGACATCTCAACTTTTTTGAACATCGAAAAGGAAGACGCTGGTTTTATGTTGAGCAGGGCGATGAAATGATTGCTATGGCCGTGCTTTGTAGAATTGAGAAAAATAATGGATGGTTACTAAAATACCTAATTTCCAAGCCTTCCGACATCCCTTTTATTTCTGAATTCTTAATGAGTTCTCTTTTAACTAGATTAAACCAAGAAAACTGCAATTTTTTAACTTATGGTGTGGTTCCAGCAGAATCCATTCATGTCCTCAAGGGCTTGAATAAATTAACGTCTTATTTTGCAGAAGTAGCTTTTCAGATAATAAAAAAATTCTTCAAGTTAGATTATAAGAAATCCTACTGGCTACGCTACCATCCAAAAATAGAATCTTCTTATGTTCTTTTTAGTAAACCCTCTATCGGTATTAACGGAATAAGGGCTCTTATTAAATCCTTAAAAAACGACTAAATGAACTACTGGTTAAAAATAAGTTTTTAATGGTTTATTTTTTCAGAATAAGCGCTTCATCTTCAGTTTTTTTCAGCCTTTTCACGTAAAAAAATTCCCATAATTTGAACCTAAGACTAGAGCCACTGAACATCAATAACTTACTCAAAATCCTAAACAACATCGCTTCTATTCTGATTATTTTAATGGCTTTCAAAGAAAGAAATTGCAGAAGCTGCTGCCTACCAGATAAAGAAAGCGCTTATTCCCCTATCTCTTTGATCGGCTTTAAGCCTCCCTCTCCCCCCCCAGGGGTTTTTATATCCTATTTGAACTTGGAAAAAAGTTTTTAAGCATTTAAAGAAGCTACAAACCATCCCATTACGCGCCTGAATTGCAAATATTTTCTTTGAAGTTGTGCAAAAAAACAGACATTCAATCCTTCTTCTGTCACTCAACCAGCATTTTGTTCAGCTTAACTTTTCGAGTCAGTTTATCAGTAGATCCATACTTATTGTTATAACTAGAATTGCATCACGTACCGTCTCGGCAATAGTTTATCTGTGTCTATCGGAATACTTTTTGTAGTAATTTTCTAACTTGTTTTTATTGCTGATTACGATGGAGGAATTAAACGTTTTATATTTCTCTCTATCCAAGTAATCACTCTCCCTCATTCGTGCAAATAAAACCCTAAAAAAAGAATTAGTGTTTGCAAAATTTTTTTTTGAAATCTATATTTCTTTGTAATTAACAATAAGGAACGACTATGATCTCAGAAGTTCAACCTTCTAGCAGCAGCATTTTATCTTGGCGCCTAGGCGATTTAGAAACGGAATGCAAAAAAATCAATTATAATAGAGATGGGAGTAGACAAGTTAGATTCACAAAAATCTTACAAAGATTTCAAGAAGATATTAAAAATATTACTGAAAAGACAGAATTAATAGAGCTTCGCAAACGATTTTGGGTAATCGAAGCAAACGTAGCCGTTGATATTAAAAAGCGTCCTGATTTCATTGCATATCTTACTGACACTGAAAAAGAAATAGATGATTGCTTTGAAATTGTTCAGCGTTTAGAGGAAATTCAAAAAAAGCTACTTTCTTCTACGGGTGAACGTGATCTAGCCTCCTTAAACACCTCTACAAAGAAAATTGAAAGGCAAATTTCAAGCAATCTACTGCCTATTTATAAAAAAATTATTGAAGAGTGTGAAAGATGCTATAAAGAGAAGCTTTTTTTTAATCATCTAGGACATTGCAGTGAGGGTCAGGATAGTATACCAATTCACGAAAAGCCTCAATCCTACGCAAAATGCGAGGATAATAAATCTATATATCCTATCCTCTCTTTAGATGGTGGAGGTGCCCGAGGCATTATTCCTGCCTCAGTGTTAGTAAAAATTGAAAAAATAACACAAGAACCTATAGCAAAATTATTTAAATTAATTGGAGGAACATCAACAGGAGGGATTTTGGCCCTAGGGCTCACTAAACCGCATAATGATGACCCAAAGCGTCCGCAATATACAGCTGAAGACCTTTTAGATATGTATACACAGGAACATTCTGAAATTTTCCGGAAAAATTCCGATTGGGCTCCTCTACCTGCTGATTTAGAATTGAATAAAAAAATTTCTTGGTTATTAGATCACCCCAAATATAAAGATCCATCAAAATTCTTTACTAGAAAATTAGGTGCTAATACTCGTCTATCTTCAGCATTGACTGATGTAGTGGTGATAGCTAATACTTCTGATGAAATCCTACGTAAGTTTCGCAGCATAGGTGTCAGTGAGCTTTCTGCAGTTGCTTCGGTTACCTCAGCAATTTTTGGCGGACCTCTATATACGATTCCTTCACACGATGATATTCCTAAAACAGTTCAACTTTATACCCGAAAAGGGCTGAAAACTTTTTCCTATCGTTTGCAAGATTTAAAAGCAGGATATCTCGTTCAGTTGCCGCATCAAATTTCCTTCGTGAATAGAGGAGATTTTCCTATGCATCATGTTGCTACAGTCACTTCTGCTGCCCCAACGTATTTTCCTCTTGTCGAAGCAAAATACAAAGTAACGGAAAGAACCCAAACAACAAACTTTCTCATGGATGGTGGTGTTTTACAGAATAATCCCACATTACCTTGTGTATTTGAAGCCCTTGATAGTGGGCACAAAAAAGAGGATTTGTTTTTGCTATCTCTTGGCACCGGAGGTAATGATAGCATGCTTCCTCGCAATTATAGTGGTTGGCTAGACGTATGGTCTGACATAACTCAACCCCATTTTGAAACACAAAATATTATGTCCTCTATGATAGAAGATCGTTATTATCGTTTTCAATATGAGTTCGAAAATCCAGCTCCTCCTCTTGATGACGTGAGGCCAGAAACTATTGAGTTTCTTAAAGATTGTGGAAAGCAATTAGTAGAAGAAAATGAGGATAGCATTCGAGCTATCTGTAAAGTATTAAAACCTGATAGCATTTGATTAAGTGATCAGAAAACTGTGTTGAATAATTCAGTTTAGCGAAAGGGCTTCTTTTTGGGGTGTGGTAAGATGTTAATTCTTCCCATTTAATTTAACAGATAAAATTTAAATTAAATAATGGAATTGACCTTGCCCCCTGAGTCTATCCAGAGTCAAATAGAGCACTTCTTTACAAGCTTGCTCAAAAAAAAGTGCTGGCCAACCTCAGGCTAGGGCCTTCAATACTCGCCCGCCATCATTTAATGTATTAACTTCCACTTGAGGTAATTCTTGAATAAATCTGTGAGCAATTTCCGCTATAGCAGGTAATATCCCAGCTTTAGCGTATATTTCATCGGTAACTTCAGGGCAAAGATCTCAGTAATTTAAACTCCCTCTGGCTCTCACTGCAACAGCAACATCAAGATCTAATACGCCATATCCTTTTTCATTAACATAAAGAATAATTTGCACATTCTTTACGGTAAAAAATTTAAAAAAATGGCCGTGTTTCTTCATTATTAGTAACCAATTGCACCACATCTTGGCTGATAGCAAGTAATACCTTGCTATGAGTACTCTTGGACATAGGCCCCTCCCTGTCAAAAACTAAATTAAGCTTTCTAATTGGCTCTCCTCGCATCGACGCTTCAGAGCTTGAAGGCCTATGATGGTATTTTACGACCCGTTTTAGTGCAATCAGCTAAAATAGGGTACGCTAGCTCTTCTTCTTTATGAACAGTAATTATTGGAATTAGGCATAAGTGGCCCCGCCAAAGCTAAAATTAGCATTAATGGAATCATAAGCAACTGTACCATAATTACATGGATTTTCCTCCGCTATTAAGATAGTTAGTCAAGTGTTTTCTTAGTTTATCTTTAAAAACTGGGCTAAACATGGAACTGTCCCTGTAAGAAACATCCGAATGCAAAGGAGGCATCTCAACCTTATGGCTAATTCTTTGCAGTTCCCTAAAATCGCCCCGTGGCACCCCATCTCTGTGAGGGTCTGCTAGATGATGCATAACATCTGCGCAAGTTTCAGTATAAATATACGCTGCGGGACTGACTGCCACAATAAAAATGCGCTTGCGAAGACTATTGGGATAGTCGATGAGAGCGTTACGCGTAGGGATAGCTCCTTGGCTATGGCAAGTTTGAAGATACATCGTATCAGAGGGGTTATTCTCGAAAAAATTATTCCACTCCTTATGCAATAATTTTAATGGAGTAGTGAAACTATGGTGAGGGTTTGAAAAAGAATCGCTATTAGCTAAAGGAAACTGCTCGCCATTAGGTTTAAGAGTTGCCCTAAAATCATACTGAGGACTTCCTTCAACATGGAAAGCCCAACACATCAATAAGGCAAAAAATATCTTTAACATAAAGATCCTTGATCTAAAAAATAAAACTTCACAGATCATAATACTTATTTTAAATAAAGCTCAATCTAACTTTTAATTTGACAAAAGAAATGACAAAGGAGAATAGAGGGGATAAAATAGTTAGCGGGGATTATCCCCTCATTAATTTTTTCGGACAAAAAAGTTCTCACAGGAAAATGCTAGCAAAATAGCCAGTATCTTAATAACCCTTTTAAATGTAAGAAATCCCATGCTGAGAATGTCCTTTATGCAACTCGCTCAGCTGCGACAAAAAGGACGTGACGGACGCTCCCAAGTAAAAAATGGCAACCTTGATTTCAAGATAAGCACTCCAAAAGAGCTTAAGAGTACAGGAGTTTTATCCTTTTTGATATTCGTCGCTTTTATCGATAAAGCAACAAAACTGTCATTGGGAGAATGTGAGCTGGAAAAAATTTTAGATGATATCTCATCACTTACATCTGCTCTTTGGGAAGTGGAGAATAAGTCAAAAACAGGTTGTGATGCAAAAGATTTAATACTAAGGCAGAAGTGCTAACAATATGTATATCAAGTTGAGTTCTCTGAGCCATTATCCTCTTGAGCTGCTTCTAAGGCCTCTTCGTAGGTTTCTTTGATATCCTGTTTATATCCATATTTTTTATCTGGGTCAAAAGTTCGGTAATTTAAATTTCCACCTAGTATCTGTGCAGCACAAATTTCAGGATCATAAATTTTTCTAAAGTCTTTGCCATTAACATACAGAATAATCTGCACGTTCTTCACGGTGAAAGGTTTTTCAAATAAAAAAGGCTGTATTTCTTCATTAGCATTAACCAATTGCACCAAATCTTGGCTGATAGCAAGTAATAGCTTTCTGAGAGTCTTTTTTGGCATAGGCCCTTCCATATCAAAAGCTAAATTAAGCTTTCTAATTGGTCCTCCTGGCATTGAAGCACCAGATCCTGAAGGCCTAAGATGATATTTTTCACGACCCATTTTAGCGCAGTCAGCTAAGATTGAATACACTAACTCTTCTCCTTTTGAACAGTAATTATTGGAATTAGGAATAAATGAGCCCAGAAAAGCTAAAATTAACATTAAAGGAATCATAATTAACTCCCATATAATCATATTGCTTTTCCTTTGCTATTAATATAGCTAGTAAAGTGTTTTTTTCTTTTTTGTATAAGGAGGACTAAGGATGATATGATCCCTGTAGGGCGCATCCGGGTGCGAAGGCAACGACCCCTACTGTATCCCAAACTCTTTCTAGGCCTTTAACATCGACTCTTGTCCCTAAACCTCTTCTAGCGGTTGCCAAGTAATGGTAAACCTTAACACATGTCGTGCTAATTAGATGTGATCTCTAAAAAAAGGAAAATAGCATAAAGGGAAGTATGAACAATATTTACCTCAAGGTTGGTCTCATAAGTCATTATCCTCTTGAGCTGCTTCTAAGGCTTCTTCGTAGGTTTCTTTGATGAATTGTTTAAAGCGACGGTCATTATCTGGATCTAACGTTCGATAACTTAGATTTCCCCTAGAAATCTCTGCTACAGCAATATCAGGATCGAAAACATCATACCCCTTTCTGTTAACATAGAGGATAACCTGCACGTTCTTCACGGTGAAAGGTGGTTCAAATAAGAATGGCTGTATTTCTTCATTAGCAGTAACCAACTGCACCAAATCTTGGCTGATAGCAAGTAATAGCTTTCTGAGAGTTTTCTTAGGTACAGGTCCTTCCATATCAAAAGATAAACAAAGTTCACGGATTGGTCCACCGGGCATTGCTACCCCAGATCCTGAAGGTCTAAGATGATATTTTTCACGAACTAGCTTAGCTCCTTCACCTAAAGTAGAATAAACTAGCTGTTCTCCCTTTGAACGATATTGATTTGAATTAGGAATAAATAACCCCACAAAAGCTAAAATTAAAACTAATGGAATCATAAGCAACTTTACCATAATCATATTGATTTTCCTCCGCTACTAAGGTAATTAGATATGTGAGTAGCTAATTTGTTTTTATAAGTTGGACTAAGGATGGTATGATCCATATGGGGAGCATCCGGATGCGAAGGCAGCACCTCTACAGTGTGCCTAACTCTTTGTAGCCCCGCAAGGTCGATCCTTGGCACCCCATCTCTATGAGCTTCTGCTATATAGTGAAAAACCTTAGCACAAGTCTCAGTATAAATATACGCTGCGGGAGCGACTGCCACAACAAAAATGCGTTTGCGAAGCTCATCGGGATAGTCAAGGAGAGCGTTACGCGTATGAATCGCTCCTTGGCTATGACAAATATGGAGATACATCGCATCGGGGGGACAATTTTCGAAAAAATTATTCCATTCTTGATGCAATAGTCTTACTGGAGTAGTGGCAATATATCTAAGGTTTAACATGGATTCGATCGTATCTACCCCGTTCCCCCTCGAAGCATTATGCGTTAAGTGGAAATTGTACCCTCCTCCGATATCTGATAGATTATTAGCAGTCCCCAACGCGTCTTGCTTATTATTACCCATGCCGTTGATAAAGCCCATTCTCATGTGTGGTTCTTCATAACGGCCTAAGTCGAGCAGACTTGAACCACCCCCATTAATCCGACTCTTAAACCCTGAAAAGTCTAATCTATTGAGCGCCAAAAGCCCCCCGGCATAGTGGCTATAGGATTCAAAAGAATCACAATAGGAAATTTTAGGCAGTTCTAAATCGGTAAGTAAGCCATAGAGATCAAAGTGGGTTAACGGACTATTAGAAACGTAAGAATAGAGGTTTGGCCCATCTTCATGCCCAAGAGGATCCTGTGTCGTCCACCTCCCCAAAGCACAGCTATAATAGCGATTTCCGAAATAAGTAAACTGCGTCTCTTCATCAAAACGTTTAGAACAAAAGCGCCAAGGATTATCGATAGCAGAGGAATTCTTAGTATTTCCCCGACCATCAAAAATAGTAGTTTCACCAAAAGCAGTGTAACGGTAACTTTCTGCTACCTGGCTATTGCTATTAACTAAAGCGACAATGTTTCCACTTAAGTCATGAAGCGGCGCAAAAACAGCTCCCTTGATTTCAACAGCTACCGCCGCGCCGATTTCCGCTCCAAAGCCATTACCAAGGACGCGCAACTGCACAATGCACCCATTTTCTATAGCCCCTATTTCGTTCTGATCATCATACAAGAAATAAATCGTTTTCCCGTCTGTAGTTTTAGAAATCCGCCGATTAAAGCTATCATAAACGTAGGTGGTCGCATGTCCATTTGTCGTCGTTGAAACAAGGCGCCCCAAAGCATCATAGCTGTATTCTGTCATGTCTTGAAGTGAGCTTCGACGCATAAGGTTTCCATCAGAATCATACACATACTCATTTGTCCCATCTGATAGAATTTGGTTCAAATCATTGAGCGCATACTCTACCTGGTCCTTGGCACACCGATTAAATACAGAGTCGTAAAGGTAGGTATGGGAGACATGCCCCGTCTCTGAAGTGAGTTGTGAAAGCGCATCATAAGAAAAGGTTTTGGTTAAAAAGCCTTGAGGATCTCGAGATTCTTTTTTCAGCAAATTATCTAAACAGTCGTAACCGTCAGCCGGGACCGACTCTTCAGTGAACTCTGTTTTTAACCCTACTAATCGATCCTTAAGGTCAAAGGAACGGCTCAGTTCCCCTGTTTGCAAGAGGAGAGTTTCCTTCAAGGCATTGCCTGAATTATCGTAAACATCATAGGAGTGACAATAGCGCTCCTCTTTTGAGGTGGAGAGCCGAGAAATCTTTTTTAACAAAGAACCTTCATAAAAATATTGAATAAACGTACTGTCAGGCAGTTCAAGAAGAACAACTCGACCCAACAAATCATAGGAATACTTAAGGCGGAGATCCCCTAATCTCTCCTCTGCAAGGTGATCATTTTCATCATAAACCCTTTGTAAGCCCGCTCCGGAGATGCCATCAAAGCTACTAATAAGACGTTGAGCCTGATCGTACTCATACTCATAAGCAAAGCCATCCGCTACATAGCTTTTAAGCAATCCACCAGGATGGTAGGTATGGAAGATGTTCTGAGCACTTGGCTTTTCAATGACAACAAGTTGCCCGCTTTGATTGTACTGGTACCTTGTCGTTTTTTGCTCGGGAGAAGTTAGTGCCTCTACATTTGATATCACCTGGTCCATAGCATTATAGGTGCTATAGGTGATGATCTGTTTTCTTGATCGATCTGGATTAATCACTGTCTCGACAGTTTTGCAAAGATTCCCTTTAAGATCGTAAAAAAACTCTCGCAACTGAAGAGTTTCTCCGAAAGGGTCTTTTCTTTCATATAACGCATCCCGCCCTAAAGCATTTTTAACCATAAGCGTCACATTGCCCTGAGGGTCCACTGATTGAGTAGCGAAAACTTTTTGGCCTAATGAGTTGTAATAATCAAAAATCACATGCATTCGGGTCACATTGCCGACGGGATCAATCGCTTCTGAAATAATGCCATGAGTGTTGTAGCGCTTCTCTTCAACTTTGGCTACTCCGTTCTCCCCATAGGTCACAGTTTTGATACAATGGCCATCGTGATCGTAGGCATAGTGGATCAGTGATTCAACGTCGCCAACTGAATTTTCTACGCTTTCCGCAATTTTTCGATTGAGTAAGTCATAGCTATAGCGTTTTATGACTGCTTCTGTTTCAGAGTAGTAGGACAATTGGGTAACCATCCGTCCCAGAACATCATATTCATAGGTTTCAACATAATCCCCCTTCTTAGTCATGACTTTTCGCCCATAATGATCATAGGAATAGGTCGTTATGTGGCCTAATGCATCAGTTTCAGAAAGCAGATTAACGACACCATAGGTTGCGCTTGTTGTCCAAAGCAGTGAGCTATCCGGCGCATAGAATTCTGTCTTGACCACACGATCTTGATAATCAAGTCTGTAGATGGTCTTACAACCATTTCTCTCTATTTTTGCTTTTAGAGGGCCATGTTTATAATACGTGAAACATTCAGAGCTTCCATCCGGATAACTTATCCTAAATGGCTTACCGCGAATCGTGTATTCTGTTTGCGTGATGTGGCCATTTTCATCGACTTTGCAAGTAGGGTTACCCATGCCATCGTAGGCCTTGAGAACAAATGGAGATAAAGTTTCTCCATGCTGGTTGATAACAGGAGGAAAAGTTGTTTTGCCTAGCCGCCCAAACTCATCATATTCAAAAGTCGTGGCATTGCCAAAAGGATCCACCTCTTCGATTTTTTGCCCTAAAAGATTATAGCGATAGTGGGTGGAATAAACCACCTCAGGATGAATGTCTTGCTTACAGATAAGTCGATTAGCCAAATCGTAAAAAAAGCGTTTGTGAACATCGTGGTTAGGGCCACTTTCGAAAATGAGATTGTTGTGGGCATCATATTGGCGGACAATCGTTTCTCCAACAGGATTAGTTTGTTTGGTCAACCTCCCTTTATCATCATATTCCCAATATAAAGAAAAAGCACAGACACCATCAGATCCATAGCAATCACGTCGAATAATTTTTCCCTGATTATTATAAGTATTTACCTCTCTTTTTTCTAAAACGATGAAATTGCCAGGTAGATACAAAACATAATCATCTACCGTTTCAGGAACTCCCCAAGGGATTTTCTTACTCGAAGCAATTTGACGAATTTTTCTAAAGGTGGCATTACTTAAATCCTCTTTTAAGTAGGAAGATCCATCATCGGTGATTTCTTCTTTTACATTGCGGTCTTCATCGTAATCGTAAAATTGTCTTAAAACGATTTTATCATCGGCATAGGTATAAACAGCCGTTAAAAGGTCCGTTTGCTCTAAATAGACATAATTTTTCTTACGGGTTCCGTCGATTTCCCACAAAAGCAAATTTTTCCCATCTTGAGAATAGGTAAAGCTCTTAGAATGCTTTTCAATGCCATTTTTAGCAGGTTTGCCTTTTAGATCTATAATTAGAGGGGCATGGTTTTCCCCAGTAAGATTTCCAAAAAGTTTTTCTTTGATTACATTTCCGCATGAATCATACTTATATGTACGACAAAAAAGCACTTCGCCATTACAGCTGTAAATACGGGAAACTAAGTTCCCAGTCAAATCCCTTGTGCCCCAATAAAGACCATTTTGCGTATAGATATGCCCTTGGTGATTGTAACGGTTAACTTGCGTTAATCTCTGCTCATTATCCCAACAATAATCTGTTTTAATGTTATGTGCATCCCAGACAGTACAAGCACCAGCTTTATACTTTTCCGGAATATGGTATTCAAAACGGTAGGCGGTTTGTGGATTAGCATCAGATCCAATCGGGCTTTGAATTGTACGCACCCGCCCAAACCAGGGATGCTGCTCATCTATCTTTATTTTTTCGTATCTTCCTTTAGTATAATACTGAACATTAACGAAGAAGCCATTCGGAGAGAGCTCTTTTTTCACAACTCTTTCAAAGTTGCCGACTTTCTCATAGGCATATTTTTCATTTGGCAAATCGGGTCTTTCAACCTCCTTCACATAGAAATGAAAACGCTTTACATTATTAATTGGTTCACGTTTAAATCGTTGAAGAGTGTATCTGACAAATCTCCCATCGCTAGCTGTCAGGGTTAGCTGAAGATCTTTTTCTTTGTTTTTTAACTTTGCATAGTCGAAGTGAATGGACTGTAGGCTTTTATGGCTAGGGTTTGCTATTGCAATATCTTTGATATAGCCTGAATTAGTATGGTACTCGTACTCAACTGACATTTTGTTCGGCTTAACTTCTCTTGTCAGGTTATCGTTCGGGCCATAATTTTTATTATAGCTGAACACGCACTCAGAGCCATCCCCCTTTACAACAGTATAGCTCCGTTTATCGGGATAATAACTTTTCACATGGTAATTTCTTAGGTTGCTTTTGCCGCTGATCATGCCTGAAGAATTATTTGTCACCCCTCGTTTGAGGATTTCGGAATCTAAATCAAAGCTATTTTTTTTATTTAAGAAATGGAGCTCTCTCCCGTGAGGGCCTTTCCAACCTAACTTTTTGTGTGTTCCATCTGTCCAAGCGATCATTCCTCCAAGATTGAAATGCCAGCTAAAAGCAAGATTTCCTTTAGAGCTATCGGAACTTGAATAAGAGCGATCAATTGTTAACGGTGTGCTTCCAGGGATTACAAGATCTTGTTGCATATCCACAAAATCTCCAGTAATCACATTAACGCAACCGGCTACAATAGAGGATGGCTCACCATCAATATCAGCTAAAGGAAACTGCTCGCCATCACTTGTAAAGGCTGCCCTAAAATCATACTGAGAGCTTTCTTCAGCATGGAGAGCACAACACATCAATAAGGCAAAAAATATTTTCAACATAAAGATCTCTGACCTAGCAAATAAAATTCCGTAATGTATAGTACTTATTTTAAATAAAGGTCAATCTAAATTTTAATTTGATAAAAGAAAGAGCTCCGAAGATTAGTGAGGATAAAATAGACAGCAGGGATCATCCCCTTACTAATTTTTTCTAGCAAAAAAGTTTTGACAGGGAAATGCTAGCAAAATAGCCTGCGTCTTACTAACCCTTTTAAAAGTAGAAAATCCTATGCTGGAAATGTCCTTTATGCAACTCGCTCAACAACAACGAAGAGGATGTGGCGGATGCTCCCAAGTAGAAGATGGCAGCCTTGATTTCAAGGTGAGCACCCCTAAAGAGCTTGGAGGTGCAGGAGGCCCAGGGAATAATCCAGAACAGCTTTTTGCTGCTGGATACTCGGCGTGTTTTTTAGGAGCACTAAAACTGGTGGCTGGACAAAACCACCAACAGATACCCAAGGAAGCGACCGTCTCCGCAACTGTCGGGATAGGGCCCCGTTCTGAAGGCGGTTTTGGTTTAGAAGTTTCTTTAGACATCTCATTGCCCGGAGTCGAATATAGCAACACATCAAAAAGTGATTAAAAATAAGCTTAGTGTTCTAAAACTTGCGGAAACATTAGGAAATGTATCGCAAGCATGCAAAATGATGGGCTATTCTCGCGATAGCTTTTATCGTGATAAAGAACTCTATGAAGCAAGTGGGGAATTAGCTCTTCAGGATTTAACTCGCAAAAAACCTTGCTTAAAAAATAGGGTGATTGAGAATTTCTAACGAACTTAAAAAGCAAGGAATTTTCATCTCTCCATGTGGAATTCGTTCGGTTTGGTTATGGAGTCAAAACATTTTGCGCAAGAAAAGATGTTAGATAAGTTACAACTGGCAGATTCAACATCCGTCAGGTAACACATGTTTGTCAGGTCAATTATTGTTTAGGACAGCTAATGAAAGAAGCTGCCTAGCAGCAGCTTCCGAACCAGATGTCTCTTCAGGGAATTTTAAGGCGTCAGTTCTGATGACATAAAGAGTGAAAGTTCATTTTGGACTCTGGTTTATTGATTTTGGTTTCCTGAAAACCAACAGTATCGGCAAGTTCAGGCTCTCTATCAAGTTTTACCTATACAGCTAGTCAAAAAATTTGCAAAGTTAAAAGAGAGCATTATGCACCTTCCCCAGAGTTTCCTCAAAAAAATTATTCCACGTCCCCATTACTCTGTTCATAAATATGCTTCCCGCCAGTGTGAATCCAGCGCATTGAACCGTACCTTGACTAATCACAATCGTTTTTCCAAAAAGTGGCACAGACCCAACTCCAATTGCCATAACAGCACTACTTATGGCCCCAAGTAGAATTAACGCGGTTTTGATTATTTTAAAGTCTGTTTTACCAAGCTCTATTATTGCATCTGACTGCCGTGTTGAAGCATTAGCAGTCGCAGTAACCATAGGTGAAATCATTTTTAACTCCTCATTTTAGCTAACTTATTGTTTTAAAGTTTGCAGATCCAGCTTGCTATTCCCCAGTCAGGGGAAAATATTCATTTGAATAATTCTTTCAGGAAAAGCATACGAGGTCAATTTATTTTTTAAGATAGTGTATTTATGAGGAAGATAAACATGTTCCCCATCAATGCATGCAATCAGAGATTATCTAGTACTACTCCGCTAAGTGTTTTTCTGGTATTAATCTAGAATGGGACATGAATCTAGGACGTGTCGTCAATTAAGCCATAGCACAGTAGCAGTTAAATAAACCGCTAATAAAAGTTTTTAGCCGTTTTATCATAACGAGCAGTTATAGCTCGATATTGCTTGAGTTTTGCAAAAAAGTTTTCGGTTAAATGCCTCGTTTTGTATAGGTCCTTATCATAACTTCTTGGTTCCTTACGATTAGCTTTTGATGAAATCTGACTTTCTTCCCTGCTTTTATAAGTGGAATAATCGCTCTTTCATTTGCATCAAATGCCTTATCCGCAATGATTATCTCAGCTTGAGTTTCTGGAAGAAGCTGGTCTGCACCTTCTAGATTATACACTTGTACTGGAGTTAGTAGAAAACTTATTGGATTACCCAAAGCATTTACAGTTACATGAATTTTTGTACTCAATCCGCCCTTGCTACATCCTATGGCTTCATCTTCGTCCTTTTTTTATTGCACCAGTGCTATATTGATGCGCTCGTACAATCGTTGAATCGATCATTCCATATTCGTTCCCAGCAGCTGACGCTAAGCATTTAAATATCTTTTCTAGATCCCATTCGAAGTCCATCTACTCCAACGTTTATGAATATTTTTCTAGTCTCCAAATTGCTCAGACAAATCTCTCCAAAGTATTCCAGCAAGATATCTATAAAGCACAGCTTCAACAAAAAGTTTGTCACCAATGGCGGTACATCCAATATGTTCCTTTCGGCCTGGAAGGAAGCCTTTAATTCGCTCCCATTGATCGTCTCGTAATGCATATCTCTTTATAAACCAATTATTTGAATTGGCTAATTTATTCAATAATGACTTACTCCTTGTCAAGCATTAATTGACGACACGTCTTAATTACCAGCTAAATAAATTCGAAACTCAGGTTTCTAAGGAAGAGAGCCTTTTCTTTGCTGCAATTAATAGATCCAGATAAGAGGATGATTTGGAAGATGAAAGAAGCTGCCTAGCAGCAGCTTCCGAACCAGATGTCTCTTCAGAAAATTTTAATGCGTCAGTTCTGATGAAATAGAGAGTGAAAGTTCATTTTGGACTCTGGTTTGTCGATTTTAGTTTCTTGAAAACCAACAGCATCGGCAAGTCCAGGCTCTCTATCAAGTTTTAATTATGCAGCTAGCCAAAAAATTTGCAAAGTTACAAGAGAGCATTATGCACCTTCCCCAGAGTTTCCTCAAAAAAATCCTTCCAAACCCCCGTTAGTTCGTTCGTAGCATTGCATCCAATCGATGTCAATTTAGCGCATAGCATCATACTTCGATTAACCTCGATTACTCTTCCAAAAAGTGGCACAGGCACAACTCCAATAAAAGTAACAAAGCCAGCTATGGCTCCAAGTGCAATTAATGCAGTTTGGATTATTTTAAGATCTTTTTTACCAAGCTCCATTATTGACTGTCCAACACACGTATTAGTATGCAAATCAACCATAGGTGAAATCATTTTTAACCCCTCATTTTAACTAATTCATTGTTTTAAAGTTTGCAGATCCAGCTTGCTATTCCCAAGTCTAGGGAGAATATTTGAATAATTCTTTAAGGAAAAGCATCATACGTTGTCAATTTATTTTTAAGATAGTGTATTCATGAGAAAGATAAACTTGTTCTTCATCAATGTATGTAGTCAGAGATTATCTAATTAAGATCCCCTAACTCGCTAAAACGATTGCCTCATTCATAGACATTTAGCTATATTTTTACTTAACCCGCTTGCGAAGAAACACGTTATTCTAGACGAGCTTATCACTTTATTGGCATTTCAAGGCCTTCTAACTCATATGATGCATAACATCTGCGCAAGTTTCAGTATAAATATACGCTGCGGAACTACTGCCACAACAAACATGCGCTTACGAAGATTCTCAGGATAGTCGAGGAGATCGTTGCGCGTAGGGATAGCTCCTTGGCTATGGCAAGTTTGAAGATACATCGTATCAAAGGAATGATTCTCGTAAAAGTTATTGGTCAATCAAAATTTTAATTTGACAAAAGAAATTACAAAGAAGATTAGAAAGGATAAAACAGACAGTAGGGACCTTCCTCTTACTAAATTTTTCTAGCAAAAAAGTTTTGACAGGGAAATGCTAGCAAAATAGCCTGTGTCTTAATAACCCTTTTAAATGGAGAAAATCTCATGCCTGTGAATGTTCTTTATACGACTCGTGCAACTGCAACAGGAGGACGTGACGGACGCTCCCAAGTAGAAGATGGCAGCCTTGATTTCAAGATGAGCACTCCAAAAGAGCTTGGAGGTGCAGGAGGTCCAGGGAATAATCCAGAACAGCTTTTTGCTGCTGGATACTCGGCGTGTTTTTTAGGAGCGCTAAAACTGGTGGCTGGACAGAACCACCAACAGATACCCATGGAGGCGACCGTCTCCGCTACTGTCGGGATAGGACCACGTTCCGAAGGCGGTTTTGGCTTAGAAGTTTCCTTAGATATCTCATTGCCCGGGATAGATCCAAGCGAGGCTCAAGCACTAGTTGATAAAGCCCATCAGGTTTGCCCATACTCTAATGCAACGCGCCATAATATCGACGTAAAACTCAATCTTATTTGAAAAAGAGCTAAGGTCCGATAGTTTTTATCGGACCTTATAGAAAGCTCACGCTTAAGGGTAGAACTTAGAATTTTTTTGTTGCATGCCGAGGAGAAGTTGGGCGGGTTTAAAACGCACTCCATATTTGCTAAATGCTTCTAATTGGCGAACGACGTTAGCAATTCCCATCTCATCTGCATACCTCAACAAACCACCACGATAGGGAGGAAAGCCAATCCCCATAATCAACGCCATATCTAAATAAGCAGGTTTTTTAATCACTCCCTCTTCCAAACAATGGGCCGCTTCATTAATCATCACTAAAATAAAGCGCGTAGTAATCTCCTCTTCACTGGGAGTCTGTTGCTTAGCAATTGACGCATTTAATTTTTCAATGGCTGGATTAAAACGCGTTTTTTCGCCCTCGTAAAGATAAAAGCCCTTCTGCTCTTTTTTGCCATACAATTTAGCCTCATAGATTAATTCTAAGATGCGGGGCGCTTTCATTCTCTCGCCATAGGCTTTTTCAAATGTCTTATTCACTTTGTAAGCAACATCATTTCCCACCTCATCAGCCAGAAGAAAGGGATCCATCGGCATGCCAAAGGAAAGCAATTTCTTTGCGAGAACTTCTTGTTTGATTCCTTCCTGGTAAAGATAGAGAACCTCATTAGCTCCCTGCATAAAAATCCTATTAACTAAAAAGCCTGGGCAATCTCCAACCACAATGGGTGTCTTCCCTAGTTTTTTAGAAAGTGCTACAGCATTCGCAACTGCCTGTGGAGAGGTCTGAGGGCCTGCAACAACTTCTACAAGAGGCATTTTGTTGGGAGGGTTAAAAAAGTGCATGCCCACAAATCTTTCAGGATGTTTCATGCCTTCTGCCATTTCTTGAATTGTAAGAGAGGAGGTATTAGAAGCAATAAGAGCCTCTTCCGAAACAGCATTCTCTATTTCATTAAAGATTTTTTTCTTAAGATCGAGGTTTTCCGATACAGCTTCCAAAACAAAGTCGACATGCTGAAAACCTGCATAGTCGATTGCACCACTTAGTAAATTAAATTTGCGATCAGCTTCGTAAGCGGCAATTTTTTTATTTTTAATTCCTTTATTATAAAGGGCTTTTACAGTCCCATAGCCTCTGCCGACCAATTCCCAAGAAATATCTTTTAAACGCGTTAAGATCGAATTGTTGGTCAGCAACCAAGCTAATGTAGCTCCCATCGTTCCCGCGCCAAGCACAGCAGCTTCTTTAATCACCGTGAGGTTCACCGCAACATCCACTCCAGAATCTTTTTTTAAAGCTTCTTGAGTGAAAAATAGGGAAATTAAGTATTTAGCCTGAGCAAATCCTCGAGGGATATTGGCAATGAAAGTATCGGCTTCTTTTTTTAACCCTTCAGCAAGAGGAAGAGGGTACGTTTCTTCAACAAGTTTTAAAGCAATTAACGGTGCTGGATAATGCCCTTTTGTCTTACTGCAGATTTCCTTTTCAGAAAGCATGTAGAGAAGTTTTCTTCCTAATGGGTTCGATTCAAGCAGCACTTTGCGTAAAGTTTTTCTGTTTCTTCTCTCCAAGGCTTTCTTACCTCCTTGAGGCGCTAAAAGCTCTTGGATAAAGCCTTGCGTCTTTTCCTCTAGGAACTGCCAAGCTACAATTTGATCAGCAAGTCCCATTTTCCAAGCCGTTTTAGCATTCACCGGCTTACCTGTTAAAATCATATTCAAACCATTCTCTAAGCCGATCAAGCGCGGAAGCCGCTGCGTCCCTCCCCAACCGGGATAAATACCTAGGGTCACTTCAGGCAAAGCAAGAGCTGTTTTAGGATGGTCCGAAACAAGGCGGTATGTGCAGCTTAATGCACATTCAAGGCCGCCCCCAAGGCAGGCTCCATGAATTACGGCAAGAGACGGAAATGGCAACCCTTGTAACTTTGAAAAAACGCGATGTCCTGTGCGAATGATCTTTTCAGCGATAGTAGGATCTTCGAAAGCAGGCTCAAAGCTATGCAAGTCGGCGCCAGCAATAAACCCTTCTTCCTTACCACTTTTTAAGACAAGAAGCTTAATAGCAGAATTAGATTTGATGGAATCTAAGTGTCCTTCTAACTCCTCCAAAACAGGGACTGAAAAGGTGTTAACTTGCATCTCTTTTGCATTAAAATTCAATTCTGCTACACCATTCGGCAAAAGCTTAAGTTCAAATACAGGGCTCATTATTCCACCTCCACGATGCAAGCTTCTCCTTGTCCACCACCCACACAGAGTGTCGCCAAGCCTAAATGTTTTCCACGCCGTCTCAGTTCATTGAGCAAGGTCAAAATCAGTCTTGCTCCTGAAGCCCCTAACGGATGTCCAAGAGCTATCGCTCCTCCATTGACATTCAGTTTTTCCATGTCGATTTTCCCTAGTGCTTTCTCTCTGCCTAGTTTAGCTTTAGCAAATTCTTCTGACTCAAAAGCTTTTACCACTGCTAAGGCCTGGGCGGCAAAAGCTTCATTGATTTCAATTAAATCAAAATCTTCTACTTTTAATTGGGTTTTGCTAAGGAGTTTTGCTGTGGCATATACAGGTCCAAGGCCCATCCGCGAAGGATCGAGGCCAGCTGATGCATACTCTTTAATATAGCCTAAGGGTTGTAAGCCGAGGGCTTTTGCCTTCTCCTCTTTCATCAAGATAACACAAGCTGCGCCATCAGTGATTGGACTGGAATTGCCAGCAGTCACACTTCCTGTAAGCGGGTCAAAAACCGGCCTTAATTTTGCCAAAGCTGCTAAAGTTTGGTTACTCCGAGGGCCTTCATCAATCACTTGCATGCTGTTGTATTTAGGGGGAATGGGCAAAGGAATGATCTCATCCTTAAAGATCCCCTCTTGAGTTGCTTTTGAGGCACGCAACTGGCTTTTTAAGGCGAAAGCATCTTGTTCTTCTCTAAGGATTTTAAAATCACGTGAAAGGTTTTCCGCAGTTTGGCCCATATTTAAGCCACAAAGGGGGTCCGCGATTTCAGGAATCTGCGGTTTGAGAAGACCCGGTCGAAAAGAGGCCATAAGCTTGAGCTTTTCTGTAAGCGTTTTTGCTTTAGAAAGACCCATCAAAAAGTCCTTCATCCCCTTAGGAAACAAGATAGGGAAATTGCTCATCGATTCCATACCGCCTGCTAAAATCACTTCGGCATGGCCAAGGCGAATTTTATCGGCTCCACTTGTGATCGCCTCCATCCCCGAAGCGCAATTTCTATTGACAGTGTAGGCCGGGACACTCTCTGGAATTCCAGCTTTGACAGCAGCCACACGAGCAATGTTGGTAGCATGAGAAGGTTGAAGGACATTTCCCATAATCACTTCATCGATAAGATGTAGCGGGAAATTTGCCCGTACAGCCAATTCTCGGATTACCGCTGCACCGAGCTCATCGGCTTTAAAATCCTTAAATACGCCATTTGCTTTACAAAATGGCGTTCTGATTCCCATAACGATAGCTACTCGTTCTGTCATAATTCCTGTTCCTTTTCGTACATAGCGTTAATCATCTCTTTAAATTTTTGCTCGACAACATCACGTCGAATTTTCATAGAAGGTGTTAAATCTCCTTCTTCAACACTGAGGTGGTGCGTAATAAACCGATAAGCATGGATCTGTTCCCAGTGGTTGAGATGGCTGTTGACTCGGTTGAGGAGTTTCTCCATTTCATCTTTGATGTAGATGCTTTTGAGGAACTCTTCATCAGAAAGATGTGCTTGATTCTGATGGACTTTTAGAACTTTTAAAATTTCGAAATTTGGGAAAAGAAGAGCCGACGCAAATTTTCTCTTATCAGCAACTACAAGTGCCATATCGATAAAAGGAGCTTTACAGAGTGCATGCTCAATAGGAACAGGCGCAATCGCTTCACCAGTAGAAGTTTTGAAAAGTTCTTTACTTCTACCAATGATAGAAACGAAACCCTCTTCATCAACTTCTCCTCGATCCCCTGTCGATAGCCATCCTTCAGAATCAATGGCTTCAGCAGTAGCACCCGGATTTTTATAGTACCCCCTCATCACGTTTGAGCCTCTGACAAGCAGCTCCTTTTCTTCGCTGAGTTTGACCTCTAAATTTCCTATAGGAATGCCAATAGTGCCAATCTTCACTCGATCAGGTTGGTTCACTGTAATGGGACAAGCCTCCGTAAGTCCCCATCCCTCGTAGAGAGGAACCCCAATATCGCGAAAAAAATGGCATAGCTGCGGGCTTAATGCAGCGCCCCCACAGATGACAACGCGTAAATGGCTGCCGAGAGCATCGAGTAACGAGGAATAGACGAGCTTCTCCGCTACAGGATGAAAAAGCTGCTTCCAAAATGTCTCTTCTTCTTGGTTAGCCAAATCAAAAGCCCATTGCCCGATAGCTCGCTGCATGTATCCTGCCTCTTGGACTTTTGCGACCATCTTGGCATACACCTTTTCTAAGAGTCTCGGAACAACCACAAGAATTGTCGGATGCAATTCTTTACACGCCTGGCTTAAATTTTTAAGATCGTTATAGTAATAGGTGCTAATTCCCCAGTAAAGAGTAATGAAATTAAGGACTCGTCCAAAAACATGGGCAAGGGGCAAAATACTTAAATAACGATCGTTTTGCCCATCCCACTTAAATAAATCCACATGCAGAAGGCTGAATAAGCTAAAGTGCGTGTGCTCTGCACCCTTCGGTACTCCTGTACTGCCACTTGTATAAATAATCGTCGCCAAATCACCGGGGCGAATGGCACTTTCTAGCCTTTCATAGAGATCTGGAAAGGCTTCATCTGCCTTCTTGCCGCTTGCCAAAACTGCATCAAAAGAGAGAACTCTTTCTATTTCAAGGCTATCTTCGAGGCCGATGGCAAGTTTAAAAAGATCTTTACTATCCTCATAACGCTGCCATTGCTCTTGTCCGCCAATGAAGACAATTTTTAATTCCGCCTGTTGAATTTCGTAATAAAAATTTTCCTCAGAGATATTTGCAAATAAAGGGACAGAAACAGCACCAGCAACCATAATGGCAAGATCCGCGATCGCCCATCGCCCTGAAGGCTGAGCGATGATGCCGATGCGATCTCCTTTTTTAACTCCCATTTGGACAAGAGCTAAAGCAAGATACTTCACTTGGTCTGTGTACTCTTTTGTAGAAAGGCTTACCCACTCTTGATGAGTGTAGCTATTAATTGCCTTAGGATGAGAAAAGTTTTCTCTAATCGCCTTTAAGAATTCACTGACTGTTACTGCCTGCTTCATGGTATGTGCCTTTTAAAATTTCTTTTATCATATCTTTCCTTTTTCCGACTAAAACTCTACCAATCCAATAGACAAATTTTATAAGCTACTTAAAAGTCAACATGTTAAGATTTTATTCAAATGCTTGGTGGCAATAAATATTTCTTAAACACACTTTTTTTTAACTTAAAGGGAGAGACATGCAGGAATCATCCAAAGACTTTTGCCTATTAAAGTGCATAGAAAATCAGGAAAAAGCCGCCCGTGCATTTGGCTTTTATTGGGAGAATACTGCACAGCTGATTGCTCAGATTCAAAGTGAGTGTGCGGAAGTGCAGGAAGCTTGGGAAAGGCAAGACTCCAATCACCTGCAAGAAGAACTTGGTGATCTCATACAAGCGACGGTTAGCTTGGCCATCTTCTGTAATTTTGATCCCCATGAAACGTTAAAAAAATCGATTGATAAATTCCAAAAAAGATACGATGTCCTTGTTTCCTTAGCTCAAGAAGATGGCTATAGCCATCTCAAAGAACAACCATTTAGCGTTTTATTGAATTACTGGGATAAAGCAAAAAAACTTGTTAACGCAAAAAATGGCACTTAAAAAATAAGAACCTTTTTCTCTCAAAACTAAGGATAGGATCATGGAAGCTTCCATTTTAGCCCTTGCAACTGAGGTGCCAAAATTTGGATTTTCTCAAGAAGAAATTGCGGAAAAATTTATCGACATCTTATCCCTAGATCAAGAAAGAGCGAAGATGATAAGGCAGCTTTATCAAAACTCTGCGATTCTCCAACGCTATTCAGTTATTGAAGATTTCCAAAAAGAGCGTTCAGAATGGTCTTTTTGGGGAAAGGAATTTCCAAAAACAATTCCTGGAATGGCCAAACGCAACGATCTCTACAAAGTAGAGGCACCGAAATTAGCCCTTGCAGCGGCCCGCAAAGCTTTAGCGGATTGGGGCGGTGATGCACACGCAATTACTCATGTGATTTCTGTCTCCTGCACGGGTATGATTGCCCCTGGCATTGAATTTTCCCTTATGCAAGGGCTTCAGCTTCGGCCGTCAACACAGAGACTAGGTATCAATTTCATGGGTTGTTTTGGAGCTTTTAAAGGTCTTTCAGTGGCACAATCCTTTGCCAAGGAAAATCCCAAAAATCGCGTTCTGGTTGTTTGTACGGAACTCTGCTCGCTCCATTTTCAAGTCGACCAGACACCTGATAATATCTTAGCTAATTCGCTTTTTTCTGATGGAGCAGCCGCTATCCTTATCGGCGCAGAGCCCAAGTCCTTTGAACAAGCACATTGGACAATCCAAAACACGGGCTCACTCGGCTTGGAAAATACAACGGAAAAAATGCAGTGGGAAGCTGGCGACCTTGGATTTGTCATGAAGCTCTCACACACAGTGCCAGTATTGCTAGGGAGAAAAATTGGCTCTTTTATCGACTCTTTAGTGACTTCCGACTTTTCAGCAATTGATTGCGATTGGGCTATCCATCCTGGAGGAAAGTCCATCATCCAAGTCCTCGAAAAAACGCTTAATATTCCAAAAGGGTTAACAAAAGCCTCGTGGGAAACTTTAGCCAATTATGGCAACATGTCAAGTGCAACCTTTTTGTTTGTGCTAAAAAATATTTTGGAGCAGAAAAGCCCTAGAAAGTGGACTCTTGGCCTCGGATTTGGCCCTGGGTTATCTGTAGAAGGAATTTTATTAAAAAAATAATGATGAAAAGATCTTACGAGAAAGAATTAATTGATTTAGGACCCTCCCACTATAGCAAAGAGGAATATGAAGAGTGCCTTACTCAGCTGGCACGAATTGGGCGATTTTTAGGTGGGGATCGAGCGACTTTGCAATCGTTTAAAAACTTACGCAACCCTCAAAGTATTTTAGATGTGGGTTGTGGCGGAGGGCACTTCACAGCCGAGCTAGCTAGGCGCTATCCAAACGCTTCTTTACTTGGAATTGATCTATCAGCAGAGGCTATTGCCTATGCGCAAAAACAACACGGAAATGCCAAGTTAAATAACTTGCAGTTTGTGGCTACAACCTCCCCTCAGCTCACTTATGAAACCAATCAATTTGATGTTGTAACAACAACCCTTGTTTGTCATCATATGACCGACCAGCAATTAATCACTTTTTTAAAAGAGGCTTACCGAGTTGCCAAGCATTCTGTAATTATCAATGACCTACACCGTCATTGGCTTGCCTATTTTAGCTTTGCCTGTATTGCAAAACCCTTTTTTCCTAATCGCCTTATTTTTCAAGATGGGCTGCTATCCATTAAAAGAGGCTTTAAGAAAAAAGAATGGGTCGATTACCTCCATGCGGCAGAAATTCCTCTAAAACATTGCCATTTGACTTGGCATTGGGCTTTTCGATGGATCCTTAAAATTGACACTTCTTATAAAACATGAAGAAAAAATTCACCATTATCGGTGGTGGGGTTGCCGGCTTATCAGCAGCCATCCGCTTAGCAGAACTTGGAGAAGAACCTTTATTGATTGAAGGAGGATCTTATCCTTCGCACAAAGTATGTGGAGAATTCCTCTCCCCAGAATGCCTCTCTATTCTTCAAAGATGGGAAGTTCAAACCATCCCGATTCCTGAAGTCATCATTAGAACGCCAAAGACCCATTTTTCCTTCCCCTTCCCCTCACCTGCAGGAGGGCTGTCTCATTTCCGACTAGATCCTGCCTTAGCAGCTTATGCCACCAGAAAGGGAGCGACAATTAAAACAGAAACACAAGTCACCTCGTTTATTCCTAAAGATACCCCTCAAGGATCCCACCTGATTACCCTTTCTAATGGTGAGGTAGTTCAAAGTTGCCACACCATTATAGCGACAGGGCGCATACCAAGCTATTCTGTTGCCAAACCTGAGATAGCCTATGTGGGATTTAAAGCTCATTTTAAAGATCTCTCTTCAAGCGGGAAATTAGAAATGTTTTCGTTTCCAAAAGCTTACCTAGGTCTTTCTCCTGTCGAAGGCAATACTTATAACGTTGCCTGTCTGGCAAAGCTAGAAGCGGTTCAAAGAGACAAGGATCCGCAATCCTTTATTAACCATTTAATCTCTTCCTGTCCTGAGCTTTGCCACCGTCTCACAGATTCTAAAAAGCTTTTTGCGACCTGGATGACTGCATCTGTTCCGGATTTTGGTATAAAAAAAACTCCCGACTGGCTAGACACTTATTTTATTGGCGATGCCTCCGTAACGATCCCTCCAGCCTCTGGAAGCGGCCTATCCATGGCTATCATTGGAGGCTGCCTAGCTGCCGAGCATGCCGTACGCCATCTTTCAAAAGAGTTTAAACATCTTTGGAAGAAACGCTGCGCTTCTCAGCTCTTCTGGGCAAAGCTTTTGCATCAATTGATGCTCAATCCCCATTATGGAAATCCCTTCTTAAGACTGTCTCAGCATTTTCCAATTCTTTGCAAAAAAGCTTTTGCATTGACAAGACAGCCTGCACTCTATCCATTATAAAAGTTTCATTAAAAAATTCTCTTGACTTTGGCAAGTTTTTCTCTATTTTAAAACAAAAAATGCATAAGGTCTGCCAAGATGATGCGGGGGAAAAGTTTTGTTCCTTTCATGCTGATACTCTCAGCCCTGGTTCTCTTCCTATTTTTACTGATGCAACCGCTGACAATCCTTAAGTTTCATGAAAACATCGCCATCTTATTTCCAGCTGGTGAGATTGCCGTGAAACAACGCAACTTGCTTCTGATCATTCAAGCCATCATGCTTCTTGTCATTATCCCCGTCTACATTCTCACATTCGTTTTTTCATGGAAGTACCGCGCAAGTAATCCTAAAGCGACTTATGATCCAGACCTTGTCGACAATAAACTGGCCGAAATCATTTGGTGGGGAATTCCCCTAGTTTTAACTCTCGTCATCGCCGTTTTAACATGGGTAAAGACTTACCAGTTAGACCCTTATAAAGCGCTAGAATCGGATAAAAAACCGATTACCATCCAAGTTGTCGCTCTGCAGTGGAAATGGCTGTTCATCTATCCAGAAGAGAATGTGGCAAGCGTCAACTTTCTCCAAATTCCCAAAGATATTCCCATTCGCTTTGAAATTACGGCAGATGCTCCTATGAATTCCTTTTGGATTCCTCACCTAGGAGGGCAAATTTATGCCATGCCTGCCATGAAAACTCTCTTGCATCTTGTAGCAAATAAAACAGGAGATTTTCGAGGCTCCTCAGCGAATATCAGTGGGGAGGGTTTTGCAGGCATGCATTTTATTGTCAGAAGCTCTTCTGAAGAAGAGTACCGTCAATGGATCGATCAAGCTAAGCAATCTCCCGAGATCTTAAGCGATAAAGAATACACCCTTCTTGCAGCTCCCAGCAAAAATAATCCGGCCAAAACTTTTCAAATAACGGATACAGCCCTGTTTGATCAGATTATCATGAAATACATGCACCCCAAGGGGAAATAGTCACTATGTTCGGAAAACTTACCTTAGATGCTTTTAGACACGAAGCCAGCCAAAACTTTGCTGTCATCATGATGCTTCTTTCCGGCCTTGTCATTATTGGAGCTATCACTTATCTAAAACGTTGGAAATGGCTATGGAATGAATGGTTGACATCTGTTGATCACAAAAAAATTGGATTGATGTATATCATCGTTGCGCTGCTCATGTTTTTTAAAGCCTTTGCTGATGCCCTAATGATGAGGTTGCAGCAAGCTCTTTCTGTGGGTGCCTCTCAAGGTTTTATTTCTCCTGAACATTTTCAAGAAGTTTTTTCTGCCCATGGAACCACGATGATCTTCTTCGTTGGAATGGGCGTTGTTTTCGGTCTGCTCAACCTTGTTGTGCCCCTGCAAATTGGAGCGAGAGATGTCGCTTTCCCCTTTCTGAATTCTCTTAGCTTTTGGTTCTTCGCTTCAGCTGGAGCACTCACTCTTGTCTCATTAGCCATCGGCAGCTTCTCTGCAGCAGGTTGGTTAGCCTATCCACCTCTTTCAAGCTTAGAATACAGCCCCAATGAGGGCGTAAATTACTGGATATGGATTGTCCAAATCGCAGGGATTGGAAGTACCCTTTCTGGGATCAACTTTTTAGTGACCATCTTAAAAATGCGCTGTCCCGGCATGACGCTGATGAAAATGCCGATTTTTGTTTGGAGTTCTTTATGTGCCATGGTTCTTGTCGTCCTCTCTTTTCCCATCCTGACAGCCACTCTTTACCTACTGACTTTAGACCGCTACCTCGGCATGCATTTTTTTACCATAGATGGTGGGGGCAATTTCATGATGTACATCAACCTCATCTGGGCGTGGGGGCATCCTGAAGTTTATATTTTGATCCTTCCAGCATTTGGCATCTTTTCAGAAGTCGTGCCTACCTTTTCCGAAAAAAGGCTCTTTGGCTATGTTTCGATGGTTTGGGCATTGATTTTGATCACAGTTCTTTCCTTTATCGTCTGGCTTCACCATTTCTTTACTATGGGCTCAAGCGCAAATGTCAATGCCTTCTTCGGCGTCGCGACCATGCTCATTGCCATCCCAACAGGAGTAAAAATTTTTAATTGGCTATTTACAAAATTTCGCGGAAGGGTGCACTTCGACTCGCCGATGCTATGGTTTTTTGCTTTTGTCCTCAACTTTAGTATCGGAGGAATGACAGGGATTTTGCTCTCTGCTCCCCCTGTAGATTACCAAGTCCATAACAGCTTATTCTTAATTGCGCATTTTCATGGCATGGTAATCGGAGGAGTCCTTTTCGGCTTTTTCTGTGGCTTTACCTACTGGTTTCCCAAATTTACCGGCTTTTTCCTAAGCGAAAAATTGAACCGCTACGCCTTTTGGTGTTGGTTCGTTGGCTTTCTTCTAGCTTTTATGCCGCTTTACATGCTCGGCTTTATGGGGGCAACAAGGCGTCTTGACCACTATGAAGCGTCAACAGGATGGCAACCCCTCTTTATACTAGTAGGATGCGGCGCTTTAATTATCCTCTGTGGAGTCACTATTCAGATTTACGGCTTATTTAAAAGCATTATTGAGCGTAAACTTGACACAACAGGCGATCCCTGGAATGGTCGAACGCTAGAATGGGCTGTATCCTCCCCTCCTCCATTCTATAATTTTGCTGTCACGCCAACTGTAGACCAAATTGACCCTTTATGGGCGATAAAAAGAGGACAGGCACCAAAGCCTAAAAAAGATTATGAAGATATCTATCTACCCAAAAATACAGCCATGGGCCTTTACATCGGCATGCTGAGCTTGATCTTCGGCTTTGCAATGACTTGGCATATTTACTGGCTAGCGCTACTCAGCTTTATTGCGATTCTCACATGTGTGATCATTCGCTTATCGCAAAAAGATGATCACAAAGTCGTTTATGCTGAAGATATTAAAAAAATGGAAGAAGCTCGTTTACAAAGAGGAAAAACCTTATGATCAACACCTTAACTGTTCGTCATACGCATGACCCTTACGCTGACACAAGCTCTCCAGATCCTCACCAAGATACGTTTTCTAAAACAGTTTTGGGGTTCTGGATTTACCTGATGAGCGATTGCCTTTTATTTGCCGCCTTGTTCACAACCTACGCTGTGCTGCATGAGGGCACATTCGGTGGACCCACCTCGCACGATATCCTCAGCCTTCCAACGGCTTTCCTAGAAACGATGATTCTTCTTTGCAGCACCATTTCCTGTGGACTTGCCATGCTAGCAGCCAAACGCGAAAAGATTAACCAGGTCTACATTTGGCTAATAGTGACATTTTTACTAGGGTCTTCTTTTGTTTTTATGGAATTAAAGGAGTTTAGCCACCTACTTCATGAAGGAAATAGCTGGGAGAAAAGTGCTTTCCTCTCCTCTTTTTTTACTCTCGTGGGAACCCATGGCCTTCATGTCTCTGTCGGATTGCTTTGGATCATCGTCATGATTGGCCAGCTACTCTACTCAAGCATCACCATTACCACATTTCGCAGGCTTGTCCTCTTTAGCATGTTCTGGCATTTTCTTGACCTAATATGGATCTTTATCTTTACCTTTGTCTATTTGATTGGAGTGATCTAAATGAGCGGAGATATCAGCTTAAAACAAGCTAAGAATGAATGGCATGGCACCTTATCCTCCTATATCATAGGATTTATTGCCTCTGTCATCCTAACAGCAATTTCCTTTTTCCTTGTGACCCATAAGCAGTTTACAGAGCAGGTTACGATCTATCTTCTAGTTAGCCTAGCAGTAATTCAAGCCATTTTTCAACTACGCTTTTTCTTGCATTTAGGACAAGAAGCAAAACCAAAATGGGAGACAATCATTTTTTACACAATGCTTGTCGTTTTGCTGATCATCTCTATAGGCTCTCTCTGGGTTATGAATGATCTCAATGCCAGAATGATGCCAGATATGAATATGGAAATGCTCCATGATTAACTATTACTTGTTGACTAAGCCAGGGATTATTTTAGGCAATTTGATCACTGTTGCTGCGGGATTTTTGCTCGCCTCAAAAGGGCATTTTGATGGCGCCCTTTTTTTAGGAACTCTATTTGGCTTGGGGTTCATCATCGCTTCCGGCTGCGTGTTTAACAATTGTATGGATCGTGGCATAGACAAAAAAATGATGAGAACACAAGGCCGAGCCTTAGTTAAAGGATCGATTTCCCTCAAAGAAGCAATAGTTTTTGGGCTTTGCCTTGGATTGATTGGTGTTTTTCTCTTAATAGTTTACACAAACCCTTTAACTGTCGCCATTGCCTGCATGGGCTTTTTTGTCTATGTTTTCATTTACAGTTTATGGAAAAGCCATACGATTTATGGAACGGCGATAGGCAGCATAGCAGGAGCCGTGCCCCCAGTTGTTGGCTATTGTGCAGTAAGCGCTCATTTCGACACCGGCGCTTTCATCCTATTCCTGATGCTTATCTTTTGGCAAATGCCCCATTTTTTTGCGATTGCTCTTTCCCACCTTGAAGACTATGCTTTAGCGGGAATTCCTGTCTTACCCTTAAAAAAAGGGATTTTAAGAACAAAAATTCATATGGCACTCTACATTATCGGTTTCATACTGACTTCCGCAATGCTCACTCTTTTCCACTATACAGGTTATCTGTATTTGGCGGCCACATTAGGCCTCGGTACTCTATGGCTCATTCAAGCAATCGCCGGCTTTGCAAAAGAAGATTTTAAGCAATGGGGCTATCGTATGTTTTGCCTTTCTCTTGTCTTGATTTTAGCGATTTGTATTGTCATTCCCCTTGATGTCGTTTAAAAGCTTAAAATAGGCGCAAACTCCCCCTCCATAAAATGGCAAAACTTGACACAACTACTCTATCTCTATTTGAGCAATGCTAGAAAAGGCGTTGGGTAGATTGAAAGAATAAGAATGCCCAAAGAAGAAATCACTCCGACAAGAGAAGCCGGCCAGGAATGTTGAAGGATGGAATTTTCGTGTGTTTCAGACGAAAACATCACAGCCAAAATACGCAAATAGTAATAGGCTGAAAGTATTGTCGTCAGCAGAGCTAAGATGACTAACCAAACATATCCTGCTTGATAAAGCAGTTTAAAAATGGCCAACTTAGCGAGAAACCCTGCTGTAGGAGGAATCCCCGCTAAAGTTAAGAAGAAAAAGGCTAAAGAACAAGCAAGAACAGGAGATTTTTTGAAAAGCCCTTTTAGATCTTCTATTTTTACTCCTTCACTAGTTTCATCAAGAAAAGCAAAGACAGCAAAAGCACCAAGAGTGGCCAAGGCATAAATGGCAAGGTAGAATTGCACTGTCAGAAGGGCATCGGCAGTCCCCGCAATAATCGGCAAAACTAAAAAGCCCGCATGTGAAATACCGGAATAAGCAAAAAAACGTCTCATCTGTGTCTGTTTTAATGCGACGAAATTAGCGTAAACCAAGCTAAAGCAAGCAAGGGCGGCCATGGCATAGTTCCAACGCAGATCAAAGTGAGGAAGTGCGAACAAGAATAAAATAATAAAAGCAGCAAACGCTCCAGCTTTCGTTCCGACAGCCATGAAAGAGGTCACGGGAGATGGGGCACCATGATAGACATCGGGAGCCCACACTTGGAAAGGGACAAGCGCTGCTTCAAAGGCAAGGCCTAGGGTTACAAAAGAAATGCCTCCTAAAAAAAGTGCTCTATCGTAGGTAGTAGTAAGGCCTTGATAGCCTGTCAACAAGGCATCAAATCGCGTCGTTCCTAAAGCTCCGTAAATAAGGGCAATCCCATAAAGTAAGAAGGCTGCCGCCATCGATCCCATAAGAAAGTACTTTAAAGCGGCTTCATGGGAAATTTCCCATTTTTTCATGTAGCTACACCATACGTAAAGAGAGATGGAGAGCGTTTCAATACCTAAAAATAGAGTTAAAAAATCCGCTGATGATCCAATTAAAATAAGTCCAAAAAGAGCAGAAAGGAGGAGAAAGTAGTATTCGCCTCGCGTTGCTTCAAAACGTTGAAAAAAAGAAGCTGATAGGAGGGCTACTAAAATTCCTATGCCTAGAAAAAAAAGAGAAAAAAATCTGGCTAATTCATCGAACCTTAACCAAGGAGTTAGTAAAGGATCGCGACTTTCTGGTGCAAACAAAGCAGCATAAAAAGCCGTTGTGAGGAGAATCAGGGCTAAATAGAATGTGCCTTTTTTTGCCCATTTTTCAGCAAAAGTCTCTACCAACAGCAAAAGCAAAGCTCCGAATAGAAGAATAAGGAGGGGGCTAATGGCGATAAAATCGGTGAGTCGGACAAATGCGCTCATTTTGATTCCTCTGTAATAGCTAGGGCCATTTTTTCATTGGTTTGCTTGATACTTTCTATAAAAGGGGCTGGGTAGATCCCAATCCATAAAATCAAAATGATTAAAGGAAAAGCAATCGCAAATTCTTTTTTACTAATATCCTGTAATAAATGACCAGACCCAGATGGCCTTCCAAAATACATTTTTTGCATCCACCGTAGCATATAGAGGGCGGATAAAATGACCGTAGCGGCGAGGATAGATGCCATCCAGGGATTGGGAATAAATAAGCCCCATAAAATCATGATTTCCCCGACAAAGTTATTTAATCCCGGTAAGGCAATCGCAGAGAGTACAAAAAAGAACGTCAACCAGCAAAGAGAAGGCAGGTATTGCGCAAGTCCACTTGTTGTTTCCATTGAAGTCGTCTTAATACGCTCGGACAGCCAACCAGCAACCAGAAAAAGGGCTGTAATTGTTATCCCGTGGTTGAAAGCCTGTAAGATAGCTCCAGAGTGTGCTATCTGGCTCCAGGCAAAGACACCTGCTAAAATAAAATTGACGTGCGAAAAGCTCGAATAAGCAAGAAGCCTTTTATAATCTGTTTGTCCCCAAGCGGCGAATCCTCCATAAAATACGCCGACAATAGCCAACCCCAAAAAGAGGGAGCTCCACTCCATCATCAATTCGGGAAACAGACCAACACCGACCCTTAAAAATCCATAGATACCGGCTTTGGAGAGCAGAGCCGAAAGAAGAATCGTTCCGGCAGTCGGAGCCTCGTAGTAAGCATCAGGTAACCATCCGTGAAAGGGAAAAAGAGGAGTTTTTACAGCAAAAGCTAAGGCAAAAATGGCAAAAATCCAAACAGAGTGTGTGGCGGAAGAATGAGCCAGCTGATCAAGATCAAAAGTAGCAATGGGGGCTGCGGAATAAAGAGCAAGAAGCCCGACGACCATAAGGCAAGACCCAGCAATGAGATAAACAAGAAATTTTAACGATGCAGCTTGCCTCTTTTCACCGCCCCACCCATTAATGATGAAATAGAGTGGTAGTAGCATGGCTTCCCAAAAAATGACAAAGAACACAAGATCCCTTGCTGTGAAAAAACCGATCAAAAGGCCTTGCAAAAACAATACCAAGGCATAAAAGTAATGGGCAGATTCTAATTGATCTGGGTGTATGGCTAAAATGCTTATCGGAATGATAATGGCTGTAAGGTAAAGAAAAAGAAGAGAAAGAGAATCGATGCGCAAATAAAACTGTATGGAAAGAAAAGGCATCCAGTCGTGCTGAACGCTAGATCCTATCCAATGCGGATGGCATCCGATTAGAAAAGCTAAAGGCATCAAGCTTAACAATAAAGCTAGCCACTGCAATTGCTTACTTGAAATTCCTCTTGAAATAAGCACTGCCCCAACAGCAAAAAAAGGCAATAAAAACAATCCCATTAAATATGGCATGAAATATCCTTTAGAACATAAAATAAGCCATCAAAAATACAGCACCTAATGCCATCCACGCTACGTAAGAGCGCAACTGACCGCTTTGCATCAATTGCAAGCAGCCGGCAATCTTAGCTCCCATGCGAGCGGTTAGCTCGATAGATTTTGCAAAAACATGAGGTTCTAGAAGGGTATTAATCCTTCTGGAAAAAGCTTTCAGAGGCCTTACAAAAAGCACACTGTAACAATTATCAAAGTAAAACGCATTTTTCAAAAATTCTAACGGTTTCCCTAATCGCTCAGTGTGCCGTGTGTAAAGAAGAGCGGCACCACTTAACCCGAGTAGTGCGGCAGCAATCGACACCCCTATCGTCCAGGAAGAGGAATGATGATGCGCAATAGAAGTTTCTGCGATTCCAACTTTAGCAAGTAAACTTTCCAATAGAGAGGGTGGCGTCATAGAAAAGCCAATGAAGCCACCGAAAATAGAAAAAAAAGCCAGCACAATTAAAGGAGCAATCATGACTGAGCGGACTTCTTTAAGATGTTTATTCGTCTCTTGCAAAGCACCTGAAAAGGTCAAACAATAAGCTCGGACCATATAAAATGCCGTTAGAAAAGAAGCTAAAAGGCCCACGTAAAATAGCGTTTTAAATCCTCCCCTATAGGCCTCTTCTAAAATTAAGTCCTTGCTAAAAAACGCCGCTAAGGGTGGAATTCCTGATAAAGCCAAAACTCCAATCAAAAACAGCCAGTGCGTCTTCTTAAAAACTTTGGAGAGGCCCCCCATCTTGCGCATATCGGTCTCATCATGCATTCTGTGAATAACATTTCCGGCTGAGAGGAAAAGCAGAGCTTTGATAAAAGCATGCATCGTTAAATGAAACATAGCTCCGTAGAAGGAGCCAACACCACACGCTAAAAACATGTAGCCAAGCTGGCTCATTGTCGAATAGGCTAAAACACGTTTTAAATCGATTTGAGCTAACGCAGAGAGAGCTGCAAATAGAGCAGTTGCCGCTCCAATTGCACCGATGATAAGTAACGTCGTAGGAGCCAAAAGAAAGAGTGGGTGCAGCCGCACAATTAAATAAACGCCTGCAGTGACCATGGTTGCAGCATGGATAAGAGCTGAGACTGGCGTTGGTCCTTCCATGGCATCGGGCAGCCATACGTGAAGGGGAATTTGAGCCGACTTGCCAGACACTCCAATAAAGTAAAGAAAGGTGAGCAGGGTTATAGCAGGAGCTCCAATTGAAAAATCCTGGCTTGCTTGTTGTAAAATAGTTGGGATATCGCTGGTTCCGAATAGGCGGAAGGTAAGCAGTAAGCCAATCAGCAATCCTAAATCGCCAATGCGATTCACTACAAAAGCTTTTGTTGCGGCTCGGGTTGCCGAGGGTTTTTCATACCAAAATCCAATCAGCAGATAAGAGGCCAGACCGACACCTTCCCAGCCTACAAAAAGAAGCACTAAATCCCCTGCCAAGACTAAAAGCAGCATCGCGAAAACGAAAAAGTTCAGATAAGCAAAGTAGCGCCCATAGCTATTTTCATGTTCGATGTATCCCATTGAGTAAACGTGGATAAGAAATCCTACCCCCGTAATGATGAGGGCCATCGAGAGAGAAAGGGCATCAATATGCAGGGTAAAGCTTGCATTGATTCCTTGAACAGGAAGCCACTGAAAAAAAGGTAAATGCCATTCCTGCACATTTTCTGTAAGGGTGAAAGAAAGAAGTGTGGCAAAGCAAATGAAAGAAATCGCAATTGTGCCACATGCCACTCGACCGATTGTTTTTCTTCGCATCAGATGAGAACCTACGAGGAGAAAAAGGAAGCCCATTAAGGGTGATAAAAGACCCAGCAGAATCAATTGTCCCATTTCATCCTCTTAGAGTGTTGTACTCATCCACATCGACAACTTGCTTTGAGCGGAAAAGATTGATAATGATCGCGAACCCTACTGCAGCCTCTGCAGCAGCGATGACGAGGACAAAAAAGACCCAAATCAGCCCAGTCTGGTTTCCCCAGTGGTAAGAAAAAACCACAAAAAGAAGATTTGCCGCATTGAGCATCAGCTCAATAGAAAGGAAAAGGATGAGGGCATTGCGTTTGATTAAAACGCCGATCACTCCAAGAAAGAAGAGAGCCATGCTCATGTAGATGAGTAGTAAAATATTCATTAATAGACTTTCCTCGCGATGTATATGGACCCCACGATAGCAATTAAAAAAAGCAGAATGAGGGCTTCGAATGGAAAAAAGAAGTCAACATACAGCTCTTTTCCGATGGGTGCCACCATGCCAAAATCCTCTGGCAGTACTCTTTTTAAATTCGGCAACCCCTCTATTTGCTTTCCAAAGTAAACAAAAGCGGTTGTCAACGCCCCTGTTGCTAGGGAAATTAAATAGAGGGAACTCTTCTCTTTGCCATCTCCAATTTTCTGGTGAGCATCCTGGAATAAGACGATGACAAACATAAAGATGACTAATATAGCGCCGGCATAAACGATGACTTGCATCACGGCTATAAATTGCGCTGATAGCTGCAAATATAAAATAGCAAGTGTCAAAAGCGTCATCAAAAAACTAAGGCACGCATAGATTGGCTTTCGTGCCAGCAGAACACCAAGAGCAGATAAAATCAACATTATGCAAAAAAACCATTCAGAAAGATGAAGCTCTAAATCCATGCTATATTTCCCTTTTAGGATCACGTCCTGAGTCACCAGGATTTTTCTCTGTAAGCATCTCTTTTGTGTAAATCAGCGATTCTCGATCATAACTCGCCAACTCATAATCATTTCCAAGAATAATAGCCCCAGTCGGGCAAGCTTCTTCGCAATAACCGCAGTAGATACAGCGCAGCATATTGATTTGAAAATCAGAGGCATAGCGCTCCCCATGAGAATGCACATCACCCGGCTCGTTTTCAGCAGGCTTTACATAGATCGCTTGGGAAGGACAGACTATCGCACATAGCTCACACCCCACGCAGCGCTCTAACCCATCTTCCCATTTTGTCAAATAGTGACGGCCTCGTGAGCGTTTAGGTAGCTTGCGCTTCTCTTCAGGATAAAGCAACGTAATCGGCTTTTTAAAAAAATGCTTCAGGATAATCAGCAGTCCCCAAAGCATCGACATCACCTGATAAATTTTTTTCTTCATGTTATACCAGTGTAAAGTATGCTGTAACGATCAAGTTGATAATGGCAATCGGTAATAAAATTTTCCAACCAAAGCTCATTAGCTGATCATAGCGAAACCTCGGCAAAGTGGCGCGCACCCACATAAAAAGGAAGACAAAAGGTGCAACCTTTAATAGGAACCAGAGAATCGGGATATTACCAGGGCCCACCCATCCGCCAAGAAATAATGTCACTGCGATAGAAGAAACAGCTAGAATATTGACATATTCCGCAACGAAAAAAAGAGCGAATTTCATTCCGCCATATTCTGTATGGTAGCCAGCCGTTAGCTCTTGCTCAGCTTCAGGAAGATCGAAAGGAGCTCGGTTTGTTTCAGCAAAAGCTGTGACCAAATAAACTAAAAAGCCTATCGGGTTGGTCCAGATAAACCAATGGCTGCGTTGCGCCTCGACAATAACATTTAGATCTAAAGTTCCCGCAGCTAAAGCAACGGTGAGAAGAGACAATCCCATGGGAATTTCGTAACTTATCATTTGCGCCGTACCTCGCAGCCCCCCAAGTAAAGAGTAGCGGTTATTTGAAGACCAGCCCGCTAAAACAACTCCATAAACGGCTAAGGAAGATAAGGCTAGAAGAAATAAAATGCCGGCATCAATATTGGCAATTTGCAAGGTGACTTGATGTCCCCAAAGAGTGATAGGACCGCCAAAAGGGATTAATACAAAAGCAGATAGTGCACAAAAAAGAGAGATTCCAGGTGCTAGCCAATAGGTGAAAACCTCAATGTTATCCGGCTGAAATCTCTCCTTTGTCAGCAGTTTAATTCCATCCGCAATCGGTTGCAACAACCCGAAGGGACCCACACGGTTCGGCCCTAATCTCTGCTGCAAACGGGCTAACACCAAACGTTCAAGGAGTGTCATATATGCTGCTGCACCCATTAATAGGAGCACAAGCACTAACCCTTTAACAAGAATTTCAATGACTTCAGAAAGCATGATTAAACTTATGTTGGTATTCTTTTTTAATCGTGACCTTTAGCCCATTGACTAGATCATTGCCCAGTTCACAAACAGGGATTTGGTCAAACCCTAATGGTAAGACAATAGTCTGCTTAGCAACGGCTTTATCCATTCTCACTTTACCCAAAATGGAACGGCCATTGGCACCCACGCGCACCACATCGCCATTTTGCAGATCTAAAGGTGCGGCAGATTCGGGATGCAACGCTATTGTGGGCTCTTTTACTTGGCGAATCAGATGAGGATCATGAAGCATACGCACGCCATGGTCAAAAAGCGCAGGGGCAAACGTCGCAGCAAACTCTCCCTCAACTAGCTTAGCTATAGAGGCTTGATGTACAAAGCTAACGCGATAATGCAAACCGACACGCTCCGTTTTTAACAATTCGCGAAATTGGGCATCGATTTCCAAAGAAAAGCCCATTTGCTTTGCAAGATGCTGAAAAATCTCTGCATCGCTTAAAACACCTTCTGGAAGATCTTTCCCTGGCCGCAGCTTTTGTACCCGCCCTTCAATATTGATGAAGCTTCCCTGCTTCTCAACAAAGCTTAAAGTAGGCAAAACGACATCAGCTTGCTGGGCAGTTTCAGTTAGAAAAAGATCTTGGACGACTAAAAACTTAAGCTGATCGCGCGCTTTCCTCCAAAGAGAAGGAGCGAACTTTTTTCCTGGATTTGCGCCAGCAACATAGAGAAAATCCCAACCTCCTTGAGCTGCAGTTTCAAGGACTTGCAGTGAGTTCAGGCCGGGATTATCTAATTCTTGACCCATGGGACCGCAGTCAGGACGCATCCCTGCAAGGCGTGCTCCACAGCTATTTCCCTGACCTTCTAGTAGGTTAAGTGAAAGCTGACGCGACGATTGTTGGATTTTCAATAATTCCGCTAAAACAGCGCGTCGGTTGGCATTCGTGAGATACTGACGTCCAACAAAAAATGCCCCATTTCCCTTTTCTTGTAACTTCATGAGGAGGGGTAAATGCTCTTTTAGTATCTCGAGCTCGCTTCCCGGTGGATGGAGTGTCACCTGCTCTAAGTGCTTGGCAATTTCTGGCGCATAGTGGCCAAAAAAGAACACTTTAGCACCTCGATTGATGGCTTGTTTTAGTCTGAGCCAAATAACGGGAAATTCTTCAGTTAAATCTAAGCCGAATAAAACAGCATAGGAAAGCGCTTCGCAATCACCGATTGTCATCTCCATTCCAGGCGCCAGTCCCTCTTCGATAGTTGTCAAAAATGGCGATTCTAACCGATGGTCGACATTGTTAACGCCGCTGACTTGGCGTATCAGCTTTTGAAAAAGAAAATTCTCCTCCACAGTTAGTGGATTGCCCCCCATGGCTGCTATTTTGCCACTCTCTTTTGACTCGTTAATTTTTGCAACGATGAGATTTAGGGCTTCTTCCCACGATGCAGGTTCTAAATTTCCAGATCGACGGATCAGGGGTTGCTTTAAACGCTTAAGGTTAGAAGCAAATTCGTAACCAAACCATCCCTTATCGCAGAGCCATATGTCATTTACACTGCGATTTTCTAAAGAACGTGTGCGCACAATTTCCCCGCCGCGCGAATCTACAATCATGCTACAGCCGACAGGACAGAGGGTGCAGCTACTTTCGGTCGGCTCATTGTCCCAAGGGCGCGCGCGGAAGCGATAAACTTTACTTGTCAATGCGCCCACAGGGCAGATCATGATCGTATTTCCAATGAACTTTGATGCCACCGGCCCTTTATTCGGTGTGCCCACTTCCGTTTTATAACCGCGATCATGCATTTCTAAAGCATTATCCCCTGCAACCAATTCGCTAAACCGTGTGCAACGCGCACAAACGATGCAGCGTTCACGATCGAGCATCAATAAAGGCCCTAAAGGCAGTGCTTTTTTAAAATGGCGTTTTTCCTCATAAAAACGGCTAGAGCCAGGACCATGATCCACAACTTGATCCTGTAAAGGACACTCTCCTCCCCTATCGCAGATCGGACAATCAAGCGGATGGTTAATCAATAGCAATTCTAAGATTTCTTTGCGCCCCGCCACTGCTGGATTGCTTTGAGTCCTTACAATCATGCCCTCTTGTGCTTCCAAGGTGCATGAGGCCTGGAGCTTACCCATTTTTTCCACTTCGACAAGGCAAACGCGGCAAGCACCAAAGGGGGGCATTCGGTCTTGATAGCAAAAGATAGGCACTTTAATCCCTAGCTGCTTAATCGCGCTATAGACAGTAGTTCCTTTTGGAACACTCAAAGGGATGTTATCAATAGTAAAATGGATCAATTCTGGATTCATAATTTATAAGTAAGGGTAAGAAACCTTCATTGTAGGAACACTCTTTGCATGGGGATTGCGCTCAATATAAGCCTCAAATTCCTGTTTAAAGTGCTCTATGGCACTTACAATAGGGGGTGCAGCACCGACTGCTAAAGGGCAGAAGGAAAATTTTTCCATCGCATAGCACGCGTCACCAATTGTTTTAAAGTCGCCATATGTCCCCTCTCCTTTTAAAATACGGCTTAAAATCTGTACTACCCAACGGGTCCCTTCGCGACAGGGTGTGCATTTACCACAAGACTCATTCTGATAAAATTCCATTAAGCGATGGGCCACTTTCACCATGTCAGCACTATCATCCATTACAATGATCGAAGCGGTTCCAAGAGCTGTTTTACGTGCAATTAATTCATCAAAATCCATAGAAATATCTAAGTCTTCTGCTGTCAGTAATGCACACGAAGATCCCCCAGGGTAGCAAGCTTTAAAAGTTCTACCAGGAAGCATCCCACCAGCTTTCTCTATTACTGTGCGTAATGAAACGCCCAGAGGGAATTCATAGCACCCCGGTTTAGCAAGCTGTCCACTAATCTGAAAGATCTTTGTCCCCGTATTCTTAGGCTTACCAATAGCTTTATACCAATCCACGCCCCGTTCTACAACGTGCACAACGTTGCAAAGAGTTTCCACATTGTTGATAATCGTCGGCTTTCCGTAAAGGCCAACAAGAGCTGGGAAGGGAGGTTTTAATCTTGGGGTGGCACGGTAACCTTCTAGGGAATTTAATAAGGCAGTTTCCTCACCCGCAATGTAAGCTCCAGCTCCTGGGTGAACAATGATTTCTAAGGAATAATTGGATCCAAACAAATTAGAACCGAGATATCCTTTTTTCTTTGCTTGTTGAATAGCATTGGTCAGTTTTTGGATGCTTGCGTAATACTCGCCTCGACAATAGATAAAAGAGGTGTGCGCTCCGATCGCGTAGCTTGCTAACATGACCCCTTCTACCACTTGATGAGGATCACACTCCATGAGCAAACGATCTTTAAATGTCCCAGGTTCACTTTCATCGGCATTGCATACAAGATACTTAAGGATATGTGGATCCTTAGGAATAAAGCCCCATTTGGAGCCCGTTAAAAACCCTGCTCCCCCACGCCCGCGCAGCTCAGATTGTTGCACTTTTTCGATAAGTTCCTCTGGCTGCATTTCCTTAAGTGCTTTTTGAATAGCTCGATAGCCGCCATTGCTCTCGTAAGTTTCAATTTCACATTGTTTGGGATTGTCAATGTACGCTGTTAAAATACGCATCTCATCCATGGTTATCCTCCATGGTATTTCGCAGCGAAGGGTAGTTTAAGCTTTTCTTGGTCTTCTCTAAAATCTGATCGACATCCTCTTCTTTTATTGGGCCAAATACGTGATCATCCACAAGCATCATAGGGGCTTTATCACAGGCGCCCAAACACTCTGAAGAGAGCAGAGTAAACTCTTGATCCTGGCTTGTTTCTCCTGGTTTCACCTCTAATTTATGGCATAGCTTTTCCATAAGTTGATCTGCACCACGCAGCATACATGACACATTTTTGCAAACATGAAGAAGATGCTTTCCAACAGGCTTTTCAAAAAACATATCATAGAAAGTGACAACCGAATTGACCTCATTTAAAGCGATTTCGAATAGCTCAGCTACTTCCTGCTGCACTTCAATTGGCAAATAGCCTTTTTCGGCTTGAGCTACATGCAAGGCCGGGATTAAAGCTGAGCGCTCGTGTGGGTATTTCTTCTGCAATTCTAAAATTAGCTGTCTACTTTTTTCACTTAGCATTAGCGATCTACATCTCCCAATATCGGATCAACACTGGCAATAGCAACAACAATGTCAGATAGAATAAGACCCGGGGCCACTTTTTTAAGCACCTGAATGTGCGGAAAAGAGGGCGCGCGTACACGTAGCCTATAAGGACGATTACTCCCATCGCTGACGAGATAAAAACCCAATTCTCCTCTTGCTGATTCTACACAACTATACACCTCTCCCTCTGGAGGACGTACGCCTTCACAGACGAGTTTAAATTGGTGGATTACAGCTTCCATGCTTCTAGCAAGCTCTTTACGAGGTGGCAATGCGACTTTGCGGTTATCGGTGATCACAGGGCCAGGTTTTAGCTTCCCTAAGGCTTGTTCGACGAGGGACACACTCTGACGCATCTCTTCCATTCTGATTAAATAGCGCGCATAAGAATCGGCTTCATGATGGGTCGGCACATCAAATTGATAATTTTCATAGCCGAGATAGGGATAAACTTTACGGATATCGTAGGGCACGCCAGCAGCACGGATCACTGGCCCCGTGCACATAAATTGCTTACATAGCTCTTCATTTATTACAGCCACACCTTTTAATCTCTCACACCAAACGTAGTTATTGGTCAGCAATCGGTCTAAATCTTTGAGCATCGCTGGAAAATCTTTTAGGAATTTCCGCACATTGGCCTCAAATTCTGGATTCAAATCGTGCGCAAGGCCACCAATACGCCAGCAGGAGGGAAACATTCTAGCTCCGGACATCTCTTCAAAAAGGTCGAGAATTTTTTCCCTTTCTGCGAAGCAATACATATAGATGGAAGACATGTTCAATTCAATAGCACTTGTCCCAAGCCATAGTAAATGGCTACTTATTCTTGTAAGCTCCAATAGTAGCAAGCGAATCGTTTGCGCTCTTTCCGGTACTTCTATGCCCATCAGCTTTTCCACAGTGCCTGCAAAGCCCTGTTCCTCTGATGGCCCAGATAAATAATCTAAACGGTCGACAAGGGTAAAGACCTGATGGTAGGTGCGTGTCTCGCACTCTTTTTCTACCCCAGTATGCAAGTAGCCAATCACTGGCTCTGCCGAAACGATGACTTCCCCATTTAATTTAAGCTTGATTCTCAGTACTCCATGTGTTGAAGGGTGCTGAGGGCCTAAATTAAGCTCTAAAAGTTCTGGCGGAGGTGCTGTTTCAAATTGAGTTGTATTTTTGATCTCTTTTTCCAACATAGGTAATAATTTCTGAAGGTACTTTTGGTTTCACGCCATGTTTAAATTCCACAGGCTCTTCTGTCAAAGCATAGTCTTTTCTTAAAGGGTGGCCTTCCCAATCATCTGGCATTAAGATACGCTGTAGGTCGGGATGCTCTTCAAATTTGATGCCAAAGAGATCATAAAGCTCGCGTTCATACCAATCCGCTCCTTCCCATAGGTCGACGACTGAAGCGATAGAGCTTTCTCGTTCAACAAAAGCCACTATCCGCATTCGTTGAAAATTGGAAGGGTTGTGCAGCCAATAAACGACTTTTGTCTGTTTGACTGGTTCTAAATAATCTACCCCCGTCAAATCCATCAATATTTCAAAGCGGCATTCCTGTTTTAAAAAGGCAAGAACCGCTTTAACCGATTCTTTTTGAATTCTTAAAGTGACCTCATCCAAAAAGTGTTTCTCTTCGAGAATGGCAATGCCCCATTTTTCTTTAATTTTTTGAACGGCTTCAAGCGTTTTCATGGTGCAACTCTTTCTTTCTCAAAGGGTGTTCTTGGGCGATTTTTTCTTGTAGTTTGAGAAGACCGTATAGGAGTGCATCGGGCCTTGGAGGGCATCCTGCGACATAGACATCGACAGGAACAATTTTATCAACGCCTTGTACTACGGCATAATTATTGTAGATGCCTCCACAAGATGAACAATCTCCCATGGCGATCACCCATTTGGGTTCTAGCATTTGCTCATAAATAGTCTTTAAGACAGGAGCCATTTTTTGGCTCACCCTCCCTGCCACAATCATGACATCACTTTGGCGAGGTGAAGCTCTAAAAACCTCCATCCCAAACCTTGCAATATCATAGCGGCTGGCAGCTGTAGACATCATCTCGATAGCGCAGCAGGCAAGTCCGAACTGGACAGGCCATAAAGAATTTTTACGCGCCCAGTTAATCATTTCTTCCAAAGGGCCAACGAGAAAGGGTGTGCGATTGTTAGCTGTCATTCCCACTCCAATCCTTTTTTCTTCCAGACGTAGGCAAAGCCGATTAGCAATGCGCAAAGGAAAAAAGTCATTTCATAAAATGCAAAAGGGCCAATTTGTTTGCCGATTACTGCCCAAGGGTAGAGAAAAACCACTTCGATATCGAAAACGAGAAAAATAAGGGCAACCAAATAGTGGCGAAGCGGAAACCGCCGTTGTAGCAAGTGCGTTTCTGTTCGAATTCCCGACTCGTAAGGCATAAATTTTGCTTTTTCCGATCTATCTGAAGGAAAAAGGGCAGAGAGAGCCAGTGTCAATCCTGTAAAAAGAAGGAGCATTGCAAAATAGATAAAGATGGGGAAAAATTCTTCCATTTACTCTTGCCACCAAGTTAAAAAAAACTTTTTTGCCAAAGGTTTGTTCATAGCAGGTAATGATCAATATTGCCAATATTTTCTTTGAATAAAGATGCCTTTTAAAATCTTTCTGGCAAAAAAAATTTATTTTATAAATTCCTCTTTTCGCCAATCATGAATTGGCTCACTTTCTAAAATACTCTTTCTTTAATCCCATTAATAATGTTTAGGAATTAAACCCAAAAATCGCTAAAAAAACCCTCAACTGAAATTTTTTTATTTAAATCTTTAATATTTCTTTTCAAATTTATTTTTATATTAGAAAGTATCATTAGAATCTGATGATATTCCCACTATCTTGAATAAAAACACCTGAATCAGATATGGGTTTGAGCTTTTCTTTTTTATATAGTTTTATTTAAAAAAAATAATTAATATTTTAATTTAATTATAGAAATGATAATTATAAAAATATAAACAAAAAACAAATAGCAGAAGGCACTTAGCTAATAATGTTAGTTTGAGCCTTATCACATGATAGTTCTAATAAATTGCTACTCCTGTTTTGTTTGGTGCCAGTTCACTTTTTTAAGTAAGTGAACTGGCATTTTTTCTCGCCTATTCCCCTTATTTTTGTTATTTCCTGATCAAAGATATTCTAACTTGACAGCAATAACTTCCCGCTGTAGATGTAAAGAATAAATTGAAATCTTCTCTTTGAGCCAGAATGAAACAGATCGGCATCTTTATGACCATTCCTTTTGTCCTGGCAGGGCCGCCAGCTCTTGGCTGGCTAATTGGCAATTGGCTTGATGCAAATTTGCACAGTTACCCCTATTTCATGTATGGATTGATTTTTTTAGGATTTATAGCAGGTTTCCGCGAAATGTTCCGAATTGTCAATAGGTTTGGCGATGAAGTTTGAAGCAATTGATCGGGTTTTAAAAATGACTCTAATTCTGACAGTTGTCAGCTTCATTCCAGGAATTCTTTTCTTTTCTTTTGAAGAGAGCCTCGGCTTTTCCCTCGGAGCTCTCTTTGCTTGCATAAATTTTTTTTTATTTAACCTCATCGCTAAAAGCGCAACCTCAGAGACTCCACAACCAAGAAAAGTAGCATTTCTTCTCGCTTTAAAATTTCCCCTGCTCTATCTGATTGGAATACAGTTGATTATGTCTGGAGTATTCTCCCTAAATAGTATGCTACTGGGCCCGCTCTTGCTGATTGTTGCTACATTGATCACCCAATCTAGCAGTTTATTAAGTAAAGCTGCAATTTGGACCATCATTTTATCGAGTACAGCGCCCCTATACGCTTCATTAGATAGCGATGTTCCCGAAGTTCCAAATATCTTTACTTTGCTTCATAAAACCTTCGATAGTCCCTTGACAGCCTTTTTGCATCATTGGGAAACTTTTATCTTTGCCACAATTGTAGCCATTTTCCTCTCGGTCATTTTTCATTTAGCTTCTCGCAATTTACAAGAGATTCCCTCTAATCTACAAAATTTTGCAGAATGGGCTATAGACATTCTCAAGAAGTTTATAATAAGCATCTTAGGATCTCGAGGAGAGCAATGTGTCCCTTTTTTAGGCACCCTATTTCTCTATATTTTAATCATGAACTGGCTTGCTATTATCCCCTTTATGAAACCTCCAACTTCCAATTTTAACATTACTATCGCTCTAGCGTTATGCGTATTTGGGCTTGTCCAGTACCTCAATTTTAAATCGTGGGGATTCTTAGGATTTATTTATCACATGGCAGGATCGCCAAAAAGCATTTTAGATTGGCTGCTCGTTCCCCTCATGCTTCCCATCGAACTGCTAACACAGCTGACACGGCCTTTAACACTAGCTTTGCGCCTATTTGGCAATGTAGTTGGAGAAGACATTTTGATTGGCGCTGCCGCTCTTTTTGGTGTCTACCTGCTTTCTTCTTCAAGCTTGGTCGGTGGTTTGCCAATGCAGCTCCCCTTCCTCTTCCTTGCTTTACTTACCGGATTGATGCAGGCATTGGTGTTTACGTTATTAAGTACTATTTACATTTTGCTCTCTTTACCTCATGAAGATAAACATAGTTAATTTTAAGGAGAACCCATGGATGTAGGATCAACTTTGGCTTTATCGGCCCCTATTGCACTCGGGCTTGCGGCGCTTGGATCTGGAATTGGACTTGGCATTGCTGTAGCTGCAGCAATGGAGGCGATTGGACGACAGCCAGAAGCTTCAGGAAAAATCATGACCAACATGATCATCGGTGCAGCTTTGATTGAGGCGTTAACAATCTATGCCTTAATCGTCTTCTTTATTTCTCTTGGAAAAATGACCTGAGGCAGTATGAAAATAGAAATCGGGCAAATCATCAGCCAAATCTTTTCTTTTCTGATCATGTATTGGATTTTAAACCGCTATGGCTGGCAGCCATTACTGAAAGTGTTGCATGAGAGAAAAGAGAGAATTAAGGCGGAACTGAACAATATCGAAGACGAAAAGCAACGGCTATCGGAACTAAGGAATGACTATGTGGAGAAAATCAATCATGTTGATCGATTAGCCCGATCTAAATTCCACCAAGCGACAGAACAAGGTCGAGAGCGTGCGTTTGCTATCGAGCAAGAAGCACTGCAGGAGGCTAAGAAGATTTTGCAAAAGGCTCAGGATGACTCGAGAAATGAAGTACTTAAAGCAAAAAAGCAACTTAGGGATGAGATTGTCAACCTCACGATGGAAGCTACTAAAAAAATCATTTCTTTTCATCTAGATGAGGAAAAGCAAAAGCAGCTCATTTTGGATTTTGTTAAAGAAGCGGAGCTTTAGGTGAAAGGGATTACTGTCGCTCTAAAGTATGCGCAAGGTCTCCTCAATTGCATTGCTTCCCAAGCGCTCGCGGAACAATGTCTGAACGAGCTAGAAGTTTTAAATAAAGCGCTCGACTATTCCCAGCTCTACCTTTTTTTTTCTTCTCCCCAATTCACTCAAACTCAAAAGCAAGCAGCGATTCAAAAGCACCTCTTCAGCCAAGAAATGCGCGCCTTTGTTTCATTGCTCATCGACAAGCGACGCATGAAGCATTTTGCTGAAATAGTTAAGCAATACCGCAGACTTTACTACAAAAAGCATGGAATCATCCAAGCAAAACTCACCACAGCGACAGGGGTAAGTCAAGAAGCTTTGGAAAAGATCGAGCTAAAGCTAAAAAAAACTTACCAAAAACCCGTTGTCATTGAGCAAGAAGTAGATCCAAAGTTACTTGGAGGTGGGATTTTAGGCCTCAATAATAAAATATTAGATTTTAGCGTCAAAAATAAATTACAAGAGTTAAAAAAGGGCCTTTTATCTTTAGAGGTGGAAAATAACAGATGACATTACATCCAGAAGAAGTTGCCTGGGCTATAGAAAAAGAGATTAAACAGTTTAAAGAACCGTTAGAACTAGAGGCCGTCGGTTACGTTCTCCAGATAGGCGATGGCATTGCTCGTGTGTGGGGATTAAATGATGCGATGATGTCAGAAATTGTCGAGTTTTCTAACGGCACTATCGGGATGGTGTTAAACCTGGAAACAGATAATGTCGGTGTCGTTCTTTTTGGATCCGAAGAAGGTATTAAAGAACGAGATATTGTCCGAAGAAGAGGAAAAATTTCCTCCGTTCCTGTCGGAAAGGCTCTTTTGGGAAGAGTTGTCAACCCTCTTGGGCAACCCATCGATGGCAAAGGACCAATCTTATGTGAAGAAAATCGCCCGATTGAATTTCATGCACCAAATGTTGTGGAAAGAAAACCTGTAGATGAGCCTTTACAAACAGGTATAAAGGCTATTGATGCGATGATCCCGATTGGCCGGGGACAACGAGAGTTAATTATTGGAGATCGACAAACTGGGAAAACAACCCTTATCATCGATACGATTCTCAATCAGAAAAATAAAGAAATGATCTGTATTTATGTAGCGATCGGTCAAAAAGCTTCAACCATTTCTCGCCTCATCGCTCTTTTAGAGGAGCATGGGGCGATGGAATACACCATTGTAGTCGTCGCTTCTTCTTCAGATCCTGCATCTTTGCAGTTTATAGCTCCCTATTCCGCAACAGCCATGGGCGAGTATTTTATGTATAGCGGTAGACACGCCGTCTGTTTTTATGATGACCTTTCTAAACATGCACAGGCTTATCGTCAACTTTCTCTTTTGCTAAGGAGACCACCTGGAAGAGAGGCTTATCCAGGAGATATCTTTTATCTTCATTCCCGTTTACTAGAAAGAGCGGCTAAGCTTAACGAGGAAAAAGGAGGCGGATCTCTAACCGCCATTCCCGTGATCGAAACACAGGCCAATGATGTCACAACCTACATCCCCACTAATGTGATTTCTATTACTGATGGGCAAATTTATTTAGAATCCGATCTTTTTTATGCCGGAATTCGCCCGGCCATTAACGTGGGTATTTCAGCATCAAGGGTTGGAGGAAAGGCTCAAACGCCTGCCATGAAGAAGATCTCTGGAAGCTTGAGGCTAGATCTCGCCCAATACCGTGAACTTGCAGCCTTTACACAGTTTGGTTCAGAGCTCGATGAAACGACGCAAGCTCAGCTGACCCGTGGTGCTGTGATGGTCGAAATCTTAAAACAAGACAAGTATGCTCCCTATCCCCTCGAACATGAAGTGATGATGATCTATGCCGGAACAAGAGGCTATCTTGACACTATCCCTTTAGATTTAATCTCTGTCTTTGAAAAAGGTTTTTTTGCCTTTATACGCCAAGAATACAAGCACATTCCTGAAAGCATTGCTGGAGCAAAAAAACTTGATGAACAAACGATGAGAGAGCTCGATAATGCAGTTGATGAATTCAAAAAATCCTTTATGAAGACCCATCGCTTATGAGCACCTTAAGAGACCTAAGACAAAGATTGCGTTCTGTTGAAAATATCAAAAAGATTACCGACACTATGGAGCGCGTGGCTGCTGCTAGGCTGAAACAAGCACAAGCGCAAGCAGAACAGTCACGCCCTTACATCGCGAAGCTCAAAGACATTTTGGAAAAGGTCGCAGCAACTGGGATCTCCCACCCGCTTTTTCAGCAAAGAAAGCCTGTCAAAAAAACAGGTCTTGTGATTGTTTCTTCTGAGAAAGGACTTTCAGGAGCCTATAACGCCAACATTTTCCAAGCTGCAGATCGATTTTTAAAGAAATACGGCAAAGAACAAGTGGAATTGATTCTTCTTGGACGAAAAGCGATCGATTATTACCGAGGGAAAGAATGGAAAGTGAGGATAGAACGCACTCATTTAGTCGAGCATCGTTCTTTAGAGCAGATCAAGGATTTTTCAGATCAACTTGTTCACTTATTTTGCTCTGAAGAACTGGATGAAATTTGGCTCATCTATACTCATTATATCTCGGTGATGAAAAGAAAAATTATTGTAGAAAAGTTTTTAAATGTCGGTGCTAAGCAACTGCATGATACAGATGCCCCTGCTCCGACCCAAGCAGATGCCTCCCATTATATCTTCGAACCAGATCCTGCTCAAATCCTCTCCGCCCTTTTGCCACGCTACTGCTTCACACGCATTGAAACGGTACTTTATGAAGCATACGCTTCCGAACTAGCAGCTAGAATCATTGCCATGCAAACAGCGAGCCAAAACTCTAAGGACATGATCACTCAACTGACTTTAATTAAAAATAAAACAAGGCAGCAGGGTATTACGCGAGAAATGATCGAAATTAGTACCGGTGCTTTGGGCTTACAACAGGAATAGCGCTATGACAAGTGGAAAAATCACACAAATTATTGGTCCTACTCTCGATATTGAATTTCCGTCTGATGCATTGCCCAGCATTTTAAATGCCATCCACATTGTCGATAAAGAGCGGAGCATCGACATCACCGCTGAAGTAGCGATGGATATCGGAAATAATACAGTCCGCTGCATTGCTCTTTCTTCTACAGACGGACTTGTGAGAGGAATGGAAGCACAAGATACGGGTGCTCCCATCACTGTGCCTGTGGGACAAAAAACCTTAGGCAGAATTTTCAATTTATTAGGCGAACCGATCGATCATTTAGGGCCTGTCGGTGCTGCTTCTTCCTCTGCCATCCATCGCCCTCCTCCTGCATTTGATGAACAAGCGACACAAATCGCCATATTCGAAACGGGTATTAAGGTGATTGATTTAGTCGGCCCTTTTCCAAAAGGCGGCAAGGTTGGCCTTTTTGGAGGAGCGGGGGTTGGCAAATCGGTAATTGTGATGGAGCTCATTCGCAATATTTCCAGCCAGCATGGGGGATTTTCTGTTTTTTGTGGTGTTGGCGAAAGAACACGCGAAGGCAACGACCTCTGGCTGGAAATGAAAGAATCCGGAGTTCTTTCTAAAACATGCTTGGTTTTTGGACAGATGAATGAGCCACCAGGAGCACGTCTGAGGGTAGCTCTGACAGGTCTGACGATGGCGGAACATTTTCGCGATCAAGAACATCAGGACGTTTTGCTATTTATTGACAACATCTACCGCTTTGTCCAAGCAGGAGCAGAAGTGTCCGCTTTATTAGGGAGAATGCCATCAGCTGTGGGTTATCAGCCCACCCTTGGAACGGAGATCGGCGCATTGCAAGAAAGGATCACATCAACAAAAGCAGGTTCTATTACTTCCATACAAGCCATCTACGTCCCTGCTGATGATTATACAGATCCTGCCCCAGCGAGTTTATTCACACATTTGGACGCTGCCACAACACTTTCAAGGCAAATCGCCGAATTAGGCATTTATCCTGCTGTAGACCCATTGACAACAACCTCACGTATCTTAGATCCCCATATTATTGGTGAAGAACACTATGCAATCACAAGACAGGTACAAAAAATCTTACAACGCTATAAAGATCTGCAAGATATCATCGCTATCTTGGGTATCGACGAGCTCTCAGAAGAAGATAAGTTGCTTGTTTCAAGAGCACGCAAGATTCGAAACTTTCTTTCTCAGCCTCTTTTCGTTGCTGAAACATTTACCGGAAAGCCAGGCAAGTATGTCAAAAGGCAGCAGACCATCGCAGGTTTTAAGAAAATCGTTAATGGCGAAATGGATACCATTCCTGAGCAAGCTTTTTATATGGTAGGGCCCATCGAAGATGTTTTTGAAAAAGCGAAAACTTTGGGGAAAGAAAATAACTGATGGTGCAACTTTATTTAGCAACACCGGAAAAAGTGCGTTACGAGGAAACTGTCCGCTCTTTGATTGTGCCAGGTACATCAGGCTATTTTGAAGTGCTTGAAGATCACGCACCTATTATTTCTTCACTTACCATCGGCAAGGTGGTGTTTATAGATCAGAAAGGACAAGCATGGCTGTGGGCTACTTCTGGTGGAGTCATCGAAGTCTTTAAAAATGCGGTGACATTGCTTTGTGATACAATCGAGCTAGCCACGGAGATTGATCCAGAGCAGGCTAAGAGAAACATCCAAGCCTTAGTGAAAGATAGGGAAAGTGATGAAGTTCTACCCAAAGAAATCCAACGAGCGCTACTCATAGAAAAAAATCGTATCCAAGTTCGTGAAGAAGCTCTTTCAAACTAGAGTCCAAAATCTATTTTAATTCTTAAAGGCTGGAGTGCATTGTCAATACTTTTAAATCAAATCTAGTAAAATTAGATTTAAAATGAGAAAATTCCATTTCCCTAAAAAGGATCCGAAAAGATTAATTACTAGACCTCGTGCATAATTTCATTTGCTTGCTAAAGTTACCCTTTTTGGCAAAGCAAGTTATGTAAGAGGCCTATTTTTTGCAGTTTAATCGGTAGGCAAAAGGAGGATCTTTCAGCTGTGCAGCGGTAACTTTATCAAATATTTGATCGCAGAGAGCATCGAGACAGCTAAACATAAGAAGATTAATTTCCTGATTATTTAAGATTGAAACTTCCCGTGCCGCTGAGCATTTTTTACCGATAGACCAATTTCCACCTTTATTTTTGGGAGGCCAGCAGGCTACGGAAAAACTCAGCTCTGAATTAGCAGAGGAGACTTCAAATTGAACATAGGGAACATCAACCCTAAAGATACTAAAATCTTTAATTCTCTTAGGTTTATCCCTAAATATTTCTTTATTTAGTGTGTCATGAATTTCTTCTAAAAAGGTTAAATCCTCATCCTTTAACTGATTTATTTTTTCTTTAAGATGCTCTGAGGAAATATTGGGAAACAGCTTTTCTATCCGGTCCAGCAACAAGTGAAACCTCATTCGAGTCATATCTAATCTTAATTCTCTAATCTTCTTTTCTTCAGGATTGACAATTTTTTTGAAAACTACAATTTCGCCCCCGGCAAGCAGCTCTTTTGCCCAGATCCTCACTTTTTTTGAACACAGCAATAAAGCTCCAACTGAAAAGATAATAGCGATTGCTTTAAAAGCTAATTTAGAGATGTTGCTAATTGTTCGTTTTTTATTAACATAAGTTTCGCAATCTACTTTATAGATTCCTGTAGCTAAGGCATCAAAATGTTGAGATCTTTCAAAACCAGCTTCTTTAATTAAACCAGTTCTCATAGTACCCTTGGGAATAAAAATTACATTAACTTTCTCAAGTTTTTTTTATTCTAACAAGAAGTTAATGGATGTTTTTGCTTTGCAGGAGGCCTTGTTGGGCCTTGTTGCACAATAGCCCTCACAGCATAGAATATATGGTTGCTAACTAAGGCACAGGTTTACCCTAACCCTATGCAGCCTTTAGGCCGCTTCAAACACCCATTCAAACCTTGGCATTCCAAGTTTATTCATCTTGTTAATTACCATGCACTTGCAAATAGCTTCTGTCTTCTGAGATCCCATT
>VKHO01000024.1 GCA_011125455.1 Chlamydiales bacterium STE3
AAAAACAAGCCATAGCCATTGAGGATTTTTCTTTTTCCCGACATAACTCCACTGCTCATCCAATTCAATAGTAGCTATCTCTAGCTCTTCATTTTCAATAACCCTTGCATTTAGATTTTCGGGGAGTTCGTGAATAATTTCATCCATAAACCTTAGTAACCAAGGCATGCTGACATTAAAAATTCTACAAATCCCTTCGAGAGAAACTCTTTCAAGCAATGCTTATCTAATTTTTACTCTTTCTTCTTCTGGAATAGACTTTTTCTCGAGATTGAGAACAAATTGCCTGCCTATGAAAGGCAGTGATGGTTTTGTTTTCCACTATGAATATGTCCATTTTTCTTGATCGTTGTTGAATTACACGAAGGACATGCTAAGCTCATAAGTTTCTCCTTGGTGTAGACAAAGAAGAAAACCTGAAAATAGCCAGTAATGTCAAATCAATTTTTCTACAGCATTACTTGTTTATGACTACCAAAAAAGAGGTTATCGAATTTTACAAATAAAGCTTTTGAATTGTTTAGGCTAAAGGGAAGATGAATTTCCTTTAAAACGCTTCTATCTTGACAAAGAGCGACCACGCCTCTTACTGTTGCAGTGTCTAAGAGGGTGTTCACAAACTAGAATTGTATGCTTTTGGATGCAAGATAAACCCAAACAGCACGGCCTTAAATATGAGAAAGCTCTATCCAGGTGATTTAACAGATAAAGAGTGGGAGCTCATAAAACCCCTTTTTAAAACTGATCGAACAAAAGGTGGAAGACCTGCCAAACATTCTAGACGCGAAATACTTAACGCGATTTTTTAT